>NZ_LUNF01000288.1:0-3200 GCF_001626145.1 Aeromicrobium sp. REDSEA-S32_B7 | reverse complement strand
CCTGTGGGCCGTGCGCGAGTGACCTCTCGGCAGGCCTGTCAGTCGCGCAGGACGTAGGCGGTGCCGGTGGAGGCGTCCAGCCAGGCGCGCTCGAGCTGGGCCCGGTCGTAGGTGCGGCGGACGCCGGCGGGGGAGTCGGCGGCGGGGGCGTTGACGACCACGTCGCCGTCCGCGGTGAACCCGACGACCACGAGCAGGTGGCCGTTGGAGGAGGAGATGGGGGCGCCGGAGAGCTCGCCGGCACCGAAGGCGATCGAGATGATCACCGGCACGCCGTCGGCCACGAGCCGCTCGACCGCACGCAGGTCGGGGAGCCGGGAGACGTCGGCGCGGCCGACCAGCCGGGCGGCGTACGCGACGTTGAAGGACCAGTTGCCGGTGCCGTCGTACCCGTGGTCGTAGGTCATCCGCGCCCCGTGGTCGACCCACGGCGCGGTGTGGCCGTCGGGGACCCAGGCGTAGTCCTTCTCCCTCGGCAGCGCGTCGTAGTAGCCGAGCACCATCGACACCGAGGTCGGTGAGCACCACGCCTCGCCGCCGTTGCCCCACTGCGGGTAGTGCCCCTCGTGGACCATCTGGCTGTAGCGCGGCACGTCGAGCACCGCGCCGCCCGCCCGCGACACCTTGCCCGGCTTGGAGGTCGACGGGCTGCTCGAGGGGCGCCGGGAGGTGGTCGCGGCGACGTGGCCCAGGCTCGGCGGCTTGGTGCTCGCACCGGTACGCCGCAGCAGCGAGACCCGCAGCCGCCACCGCTCCAGGCCGGCCGCGGAGGCCGTGCGCCAGGTGTCGGTCGCGACGCGCGCGAGGTCGTCGTCCTGGCTGCCCAGGCTGGTGCGCTGGAAGTACTTGTCGCCGTAGGCCCAGCGGCCCAGGCTGTCCCACGAGCTCTTGCGGCCCGAGGCGTCCCGCCCGCGGACCTCGACCTCGAGGAGCGAGTCGCCGGGCGTCTTGGCCTCCCACGAGGCGACCAGCTCGGTGAAGGCGAAGCCGGGACGCTTCCAGCGTGACACCCAGCGCCCGACGTCGTAGGTCGTGCCGTCGATGCGCGTCGTGGTGACCGGGTTCTTCAGGAACACCCGACCCCGGCGTACGACGGTGCCCGCCGTGCGCCCGTCGGCCAGCTCCTCGCCGGTCCAGCCGGTGAGGTCGCTCTGGATCTTCGAGGCCGAGCGGGCCTCGGCCGGGGCGCCCGAGGTCGCGACGACCGGGGCCCAGGCGACGACCAGGGCGAGCACGAGGGAGGGGAGCAGGCGGCGCACCGCACGAGGGTACGTCACTCCCGTCACACCAGTCACAGGTCGAGCGGGAGGGCGCCACGCACGTCACGCACGCGCGGGTTCGGCCCCGTGCGCCGCGCGTCCCTACGATGGAGGGGTGAGCATCCGGCTGTACGACACCGCGACCCGCGAGGTCCGAGACTTCGCACCCCTCGAGGAGGGGAAGGCCGGTGTCTACGTCTGCGGTCTCACCGTGCAGTCCGAGCCGCACGTCGGCCACGGCGCTCGAGAACGCCCAGAAGGTGGTCGACATCGAGCGGGCCATCGGACTGCACGTGGAGCCGCAGATCCAGCGCACCATGTTGCCGTACCCGCGTCTGCTGCACGTGATGAGCGTGGCCTACGCCGCGCTCAACGTCCTCCCGCCGACCTACGAGCCGGCTGCCACCGGGCACGTCCCCGAGATGCTCGAGCTGATCGAGCGCCTCATCGCGAAGGGCCACGCGTACGCCGCCGAGGACGGCTCCGGAGACGTCTACTTCGACGTGCGGAGCTGGCCCTCCTACGGCGAGCTGACCCACCAGCGCATCGACGACATGGAGGCCGCCGAGGACGCCGACCCGCGCGGCAAGCGGGACCCCCGCGACTTCGCGTTGTGGAAGGGCTGGAAGAAGGCCACCGAGCCCGAGACCGCCGCGTGGCCCAGCCCCTGGGGCCCGGGTCGCCCCGGCTGGCACATCGAGTGCTCCGCGATGGCGGGCAAGTACCTCGGCCAGGCCTTCGACATCCACGGCGGCGGGGTCGACCTGCGCTTCCCGCACCACGAGAACGAGCTGGCCCAGTCGCGTGCCGCGGGGCACGGCTTCGCGTCGTACTGGATGCACAACGCCTGGATCACCACCGCCGGCGAGAAGATGTCCAAGAGCCTGGGCAACAGCCTGCTGATCCCCTCGGTGCTCGAGCGGTTCCGTGGCATCGAGCTGCGCTACTACCTCGTGGCCGCGCACTACCGCAGCCACGTCGTCGAGCCGGGCGAGGTGCCCGACGCCTTCGCCGCCGCGATGGACGACGACCTCGGGACCCCGGCCGCGATGGCCGTGCTCTTCGACACCGTCCGCGAGGGCAACAAGGCCGCCGACCCGACCGGGCACGCGGCGGCCGTGCGCGCCATGCTCGGCGTGCTCGGCCTGGACCCCGCCGACCCGGCCTGGGGCCCCACCGGTGGCGGCGACGACCGGATGAACGCCGTGGTCGACGCCCTGGTCTCCGGGCTGCTCGAGCAGCGTGCGACCGCCCGGGCGGAGAAGGACTTCGCCACCTCCGACGCCATCCGCGACCGCCTCAAGGAGGCCGGCGTGGAGATCACCGACACCCCCGACGGACAGAAGTGGAGCCTGGCCTGATGGCAGGGGTTTCGAGACGGTTGCAGAGCAACCTCCTCAACCACCGGATAGGACACTGACGTGGCTGGAAACTCACAGCGCAAGGGCGCGATCAAGAAGACGGGGAAGGGCAACCCGACCGCCGGGTCCGGCGGGCGCGTGCGCCGCGGGCTCGAGGGCAAGGGGCCGACCCCCAAGGCCAAGGACCGCCCCTACCACGCCGCCCACAAGGCCGCGAAGCGCGCCGAGAAGGCCCAGGGCCAGCGCCCCCGCAAGAAGACCAACGACAACGAGTGGATCGCCGGGCGCAACCCGGTCGTCGACGCGCTGCGCGAGGGCGTGCCGGTCAACGCGCTCTACGTCGCGGAGGGCACCGAGCGCGACAACCGGCTGCGCGAGGCCTTCCAGCTCGCCGCCGACGGCGGGATCAGCCTGCTCGAGGTGAGCCGCTTCGAGCTCGACCGGCTCACCAACGGTGCGGTCCACCAGGGCATCGCCGCGCGCATCCCGGCCTACGAGTACGCCCACCCCGACGACCTGCTGGCCCTCGCCGCCGAGCAGCGCGAGAAGCCGCTGATCGTCGTCCTCGACTCGGTCACCG
>NZ_LUNF01000287.1:0-2863 GCF_001626145.1 Aeromicrobium sp. REDSEA-S32_B7 | reverse complement strand
TGGTCGTGCTCGATCGACTCCTGGGTGCCGCCGGCGGCGCGGTAGGCGACCGAGGGGGTGGCGTGCATGCCGGCCTCACCGATGACCAGCCCCCAGCCCTCCTTCAGCGACGGCAGCGCAAGCACCCACGCCCGCTCGTAGACCTCGTGCTTGTGCTCCTCGGTGACGTGGCCCTCGAGCACGACGCAGTCGCCCGCCCCCACCTTCTCGACGTACGCCGCCAGCTCGGCCTCCCACCAGCCGGACCCGACCACGTGCAGACGCAGCCCCGGCAGCTCGGCCTGCAGTGCCACCACGGCGTCGACGGCGTGCTCGACCTGCTTGTGGGGGACGAGGCGTCCGACGACGGCAACCATGGGGTCGGGGCTCTTGCCGGGGTCGACCGCGCGGTAGGGGTCGGTGCCGTTGTGCACGACGGCGATCCGATCGGCGTCGATGCCCAGGGCGACCAGCTCGTCGCGGGTGGCGCGGGAGACGGCGACGTACTGCTCGCGGCGGTAGAGCCGTGGTGCGAAGCGGCGCTCGATCCACCACCCGATGCGACCGCTGAGCCCGGGGTAGACCACGGGCCACTGCTCGCGGTGCACGTGGTGGATGAGCACGATCACGGGCGCGTCGGTGACCATCCGGCTGAAGAACGGCAGCCCGTTCTGCACGTCGACCACGAGGTCGGTGCGACCGTGCGGCCCGTCCAGGTCGCCGCGACGCAGCGCGCGCATGCCGGCGGCGTACACCGACAGCTTGGTGCCGCGCCGGACGAAACGGATGCCTCCGCGGGTCTCCTCCGGCGGGGCTGCGGCGTGTGCGGCGCAGAAGATGGTGACGGTGCACCCGTGCTCGACCAGGCCCTCGGCCATCTTCTCGAGGTAGCGCTGGGCCCCGCCGCCCTCCGGGTTCGCGGTGTCGCGCCAGCTCAGGAAGACGACGTGGCGTCCGTCCAGCGAGCCCTCGTGCATCCGCCGGAGCCTATAGGGTCCACGTCGTGCCACGCCCGTCCACCAAGCCCTTCCGGGCCTCGCTGCCCAGGTCGGTGCGACTGCTGCGGGAGTTCCGCCACGAGCAGTCCGACCCAGCCCGCTTCTACACGGCGTTGGCGCAGGACTCCGCCGCACAGGTCGCCCACTACGCGGAGCTGGACTCCCGGCTGGTCTTCGACGTCGGGGGCGGCCCGGGCTACTTCCGTGACGCCTTCCGCGCGGCCGGTGCCCGCTACCTGGCCCTCGACTCGGACGTGGGTGAGCTGGCCGGTCTCGGGGACATCGCCGCCGGCACCGTCGTGGGCAGCGGCATGCAGCTGCCGGTGCGAAGCGCGAGCGTCGATGTCTGCTACTCCTCCAACGTGCTCGAGCACGTCCCGCAACCGTGGACGATGGCGCGCGAGATGGTGCGGGTGACCAAGCCGGGCGGCCTGGTCTTCATCAGCTACACCGTCTGGTTCGGCCCGTGGGGCGGCCACGAGACGGCGCCGTGGCACTTCCTGGGCGGTGCCCGGGCCCGTCGGCGCTACACCCGCGTCCACGGCCACGAGCCGAAGAACAAGTTCGGCGAGTCGCTCTTCCCGGTGACGGTCGCCGCCGGGCTGCGCTGGGCCCGCGAGCAGGAGGACGCGGGCATCGTGGACGTCGTCCACCTCACCCCGCGCTACAACCCCTGGTGGAGCCGCTGGATGCTGCGCGTCCCGGTGCTGCGCGAGCTGGTGACCTGGAACCTCGTGCTGGTGCTGCGCCGCCGATGACCCTGTGATGAACCACCGATGAGCACCTTCGCCTGGCGGGTGCTGGCGGGATGCGGGCTGCTGATCGGGCTCGCATTCACCCAGGACCCCGGCTACCTCGTGGCCGACACGAAGTTCGACCTGGTCGCCGCACCGGGTGACTTCGTGGTGCGCGCCCTGCACCTGTGGGACGGCGAGGGTGCCTTCGGCCAGTTGCAGAACCAGGCGCTGTGGTGGGGCCTGGTCCTGGCGGTGGCGTTCGCCGGCACCGCGCGCCTGGTGCGCGCGCTCGGCGTGCGCAGCGACCTCGCCTGCCTCCTGGCCGGTGCCGCCTATGCGCTGTCGCCGCGCATGTTGACGACGATGGGCCCGATCTCCAGCGAGAGCTGGCCGATGGCCCTGGCCCCGTGGGTGCTGCTGCCCCTGGTCGTCGGGGCCGAGCGTGGCTCCCCGCGCCTGGCAGCGGCCTGGGCGGGCGTCGCGGTCGCGTGCGTGGGCGGCATCAACGCCGCGGCCGCCTTCGCGGTGATCCCGCTCGGTGTCGTCTGGCTGCTCACCCGCACCCGTGGCCCGCGACGCCGGGCGCTGATGCTGTGGTGGCCGGTGTTCACCTTCCTCGGCACGCTGTGGTGGCTGGTCCCCCTGGCGGTGATGGGTGCCTACAGCCCGCCCTTCCTGGACTGGATCGAGACGGCCTCGGTCACGACGTTCCCGACGACAGTCGCGGACGCGCTGCGCGGCACCTCGAACTGGGTGGCCTACATCGACACCACCTCGCGGGCGGGTCGGGACCTGCTGAGCACGCCCTACCTCGCCCTCGACGCCGGGGTGCTGCTGCTCCTCGGCTGCGCGGGCATGGTGCTGCGCAGCAACCCCCATCGCGCCTTCCTCGCCCGCGGCTTGGCGGTGGGGCTCGTCCTGGTCACGCTCGGCCACGAGGGCGCGGTCCAGGGCTGGGGTGCCGCGACCTTGCACGACCTGCTCGACGGCGTCCTCTCGCCCATCCGCAACGTGCACAAGTTCGACCCGATCATCCGGCTGCCCCTCGTCATCGGCCTCGCGTACGCCGTCGAGCAGCTGCGCGCGGGGTCGAGGACAGGCTCCGGTGCCGCCCGTCAGCAGCGGCTCAACACCGCCGTCCTCACCGCC
>NZ_LUNF01000286.1:0-6929 GCF_001626145.1 Aeromicrobium sp. REDSEA-S32_B7 | reverse complement strand
TCGCCGGGCAGATCGGCGGTGAGATCGGTGATTGCGTCGAGCGCCTCGGCATTGGCGGCATCGCCGATGGCGTGGATCGCGACCTGGAACTTGTCCATCGAGGCGCGGACCATCTTGTTGCGCAATTGCGCCGGGGTCAGCAGCGGCAGGCCCTTCTGGCCCGGTGCGTCGGCATAGGGCGCCTTGAGCCACGCGCCGCGCGACCCGAGCGCGCCGTCGAGATAGAGCTTCACCCCCACCATGCGCAGCTTGTCGTCATAGAGCCACGGGGTCGGCCCCGGGCCCGCGATCAGCGCCATATTGTCGATGTCGCCGCCGTAGCTGAGGATACGGATCGCGAGCTGGTGCTTGTCGCCCGCGCGGCGATAGGCCTGCCATTCCTGGATCGTCGTGCCCATGTCGGCGATCGCGGTGATCCCCTGGGCGAGCAATTGCTGCTGCGCGGCGAGGAAGGCGCGGTCGAGATCGCGCGCCAGCGGCTTGGGCTTGGCGCTGTCGATCAGCGCGACCGCGGCATCGACGAAGACGCCGGCGGGCTTGCCGTCCGTCATCTCGATCCGGCCGCCCTCGGGCGCCTTGGTCGCGGCGGTGATCTTTGCTGCCGTCATCGCAGCGCTGTTGGCCCATCCGGCATGGCCGTCGACGCGTTCGAGCCAGACCGGCCGGTCGGGGACAACCGCGTCGAGATCGGCCGCGGTCGGGAAGCGGCCCAATCCCCATTTTTCCTGATTCCACCCGCGCCCGATGATCCACGGCAGTTCGGGGTTTTCGTCGGCATATTTCTTGATCGCCGCCTGCGCCTCGGCCAGCGAGCGGGTCTCCGAAAGGTCGAGCAGCATCAGTGACAGGCCCAGGCCCATCAGATGCCCGTGCGCGTCGATCATGCCCGGGATCAGCGTCCGGCCCTTGCCGTCTTCCTTGAAATCGGGGCGTTCGGGGCGCTTGTCCTTGCGGTCGAGGAGCTGCTTCACCTTGCCGTCGGTGCCGATCACCATGCCGGTGAAGCGCACGACCTTGCCGTCCTTGTCGAGCGTGATGCCGTTGACATTGTCGACGAGCGTATCGGCCTGCGCAGGCGCAGCGAGCAGGAGGGCGACGAGGGTTAGGGCGAGGCGCTTCATTTCGGCAACCTCGTCACGAGCGAGCTCGTGTCCAGGCGGCCGCAGCCCGCACCCTGCACCTCGGCATAAAATTGATCGACCAGCGCCGCGACGGGGAGCGTCGCGCCGTTGACGCGGGCTTCGTCGAGCGCGAGGCCCAGATCCTTGCGCATCCAGTCGACCGCAAAGCCGAAATCATATTCGTCCTTCGCCATCGTGCCCCAGCGGTTAAGCATCTGCCAGCTTGCCGCGGCGCCGCCCGAGACAGCTTCGAACACCTTGTCGGTGTCGAGGTCCGACGCCTGGGCGAAGCGCAGCGCTTCGGAGAGGCCCTGAAGCACCCCGGCGATCGCGATCTGGTTGACCATCTTGGTCGTCTGGCCCGCGCCCGGTCCGCCGATATGCACGATGCGCGCGGCATAGGCGCGCATCAGGGGCTCGGCGGCGGCGAAGGCGGCGTCGCTGGCGCCGCACATGATCGACAGCGCCCCATTCTGCGCGCCCGCCTGACCGCCCGAGACCGGCGCATCGACGCACAGCAGGCCGCGCGCGTCGGCCTCTTCGGCCAGGCGCCGGGCGATTCGGGCGGAGACGGTCGTGTGATCGACGAAGACCGCGCCGGACTTCATCGCGCCGAAGGCCCCGTCGTCGCCGAGCGTCACCGCCGCGAGATCGTCGTCGTTGCCGACGCAGGCGAACACCGCATCGGCGCCCGCGGCGGCGGCGGCGGGGCTGTCCGCTGCCTGGCCGCCATAATCCGCCGCCCAGGCGTCGGCCTTGGCGCGGGTGCGGTTATAGACGGTGACGGCATGACCGGCCTTGACGAGATGGCCGGCCATCGGGCCGCCCATGATGCCGGTGCCGATGAAGGCGATGCGCAATTTTTCTTCGCTCATGCCGCGGTCCATAACCATGGTTTGCGCGCGGCGCCAGATAGGGTAGGGGGCTTGCCGCTATGACCGATCAATCCATCCTGACCGCCGCCGCCGATTTTCCGGCGATAAACCTCGACGATGTGCGGGCGGCTGCGGGACGAATTGAGGGCGCGGTTGTTCGTACCCCGACGCTGAAGTCGCAGACGCTGTCCGAACTGGTCGGCGCCGAGGTGTGGCTGAAGTTCGAAAATCTGCAATTCACCGCGGCCTACAAGGAACGCGGCGCGCTCAACGCCCTGCTGCTGCTCAGCGACGAAGCGAAAGCGCGCGGCGTGATCGCGGCGTCGGCGGGCAATCATGCGCAGGGCCTTGCCTATCATGGCAAGCGGCTCGGCGTGCCCGTGACCATCGTCATGCCGAGCACGACGCCGCAGGTGAAAGTGTCGCAGACCGCGAGCCACGGCGCACAGATCGTGCTGTTCGGCGAAAAATTCGACGATGCCTACGCCCATGCACGCGAGCTGGAGGCGGAACGCGGGCTGACCTTCGTCCATCCGTTCGACCATCCGCACGTCGCGGCGGGGCAGGGGACGGTCGCGCTCGAAATGCTCGAGGATGTGCCCGAACTCGACACGCTGATCGTGCCGATCGGCGGCGGTGGGCTGCTGGCGGGCATGGGCACCGCGGCGCGCGGGATCAAGAATGACATGCGCCTCGTCGGCGTGCAGGCCGAACTTTACCCGTCGATGTATGCCGAACTGAACGGCGTCGACATGGCGTGCGAGGGCGATACGCTGGCCGAGGGCATCGCGGTCAAGAACCTCTACACCGCCGACGACCTCGCCGACGTCGACGCGCTCGACACCTACCCGGGCCTCGCGCCGTTCCTGCGCGGTCCCTACCCGGCCATGTACACGACCCAGCCGTGGACGATCCGCCAGTACGCCGGGTTCTCGACCGCCGAGGAGTCGAACGCGTTCTACCGCCGCAACCTCGCCGCCGGCCAAAAGGGCCTCTCGGTCGCCTTCGACCTCGCGACGCACCGCGGCTACGACTCCGACCACCCGCGCGTGAAGGGCGACGTCGGCATGGCCGGCGTCGCGATCGACTCGATCTACGACGCCCGCCAGCTCTTCGACGGCATCCCGCTCGACGAGATGAGCGTCTCGATGACCATGAACGGCGCGGTGCTCCCGGTGCTCGCGCTCTACATCGTGGCGGCCGAGGAGCAGGGGGTGACGCCGGAGCAGCTCTCGGGGACCATCCAGAACGACATCCTCAAGGAGTTCATGGTCCGCAACACCTACATCTACCCGCCGGCGCCGTCGATGCGGATCATCTCCGACATCTTCGCGTACACGGCGGCGAAGATGCCGCGGTTCAACTCCATCTCCATCTCCGGGTACCACATCCAGGAGGCCGGGGCGACGAACGACCTCGAGCTCGCCTACACGCTCGCCGACGGTGTGGAGTACATCCGCGCCGGGCTCGACGTCGGCCTCGACATCGACGCGTTCGCGCCGCGGCTCAGCTTCTTCTGGGCCATCGGCATGAACTTCTACATGGAGATTGCGAAGATGCGCGCCGCCCGTGCCCTGTGGGCCCGGCTCGTGCGCGACTTCGACCCGAAGAACCCCAAGAGCCTCAGCCTGCGCACGCACAGCCAGACGTCGGGCTGGAGCCTCACCGCGCAGGACGTGTTCAACAACGTCCAGCGCACGTGCATCGAGGCGATGGCGGCCACGCAGGGCCACACCCAGAGCCTGCACACGAACGCGCTCGACGAGGCGATCGCGCTGCCGACGGACTTCAGCGCGCGGATCGCCCGCAACACGCAGCTGCTGCTGCAGCAGGAGTCGGGCACCACCGGCGTCATCGACCCGTGGGGCGGCTCCTACTACGTCGAGAAGCTGACGCACGACCTCGCGAACCGCGCCTGGGCGCACATCCAGGAGGTCGAGAAGGCCGGCGGCATGGCCAAGGCCATCGAGGCGGGCATCCCCAAGATGCGCGTCGAGGAGGCGGCCGCCCGCACGCAGGCACGCATCGACTCCGGCCAGCAGGCCGTCATCGGCGTCAACACCTACCGCCTCGCCGACGAGGACCCGCTCGACGTGCTCAAGGTCGACAACGCGTCGGTCTACGCCCAGCAGGTGGCGAAGCTCGAGCGACTGCGCGCCGAGCGCGACCCGCAGGAGGTCGAGCGCGCGCTCGACGCCCTGACGGCCAGCGCCGAGCGTGGCGCCAGCCGCGACGGCTCGCTCGACGGCAACCTGCTCGCCCTGGCCGTCGACGCGGCCCGCGCGAAGGCGACGGTCGGCGAGATCTCCTACGCGCTCGAGAAGGTCTACGGGCGCCACCAGGCCGTCATCCGTACGATCTCCGGTGTGTACCGGACCGAGGCGGGCCAGGGCGGCAACGTCCAGAAGGTCATCGACGCCACCGAGGCGTTCGAGAAGGCCGAGGGTCGACGCCCGCGCATCCTCGTGGCCAAGATGGGCCAGGACGGCCACGACCGCGGCCAGAAGGTCATCGTCACGGCGTTCGCCGACATGGGCTTCGACGTCGACGTCGGACCGCTGTTCTCCACGCCCGAGGAGGTCGCGCAGCAGGCCGTGGACGCCGACGTGCACATCGTCGGCGTCTCGAGCCTCGCGGCGGGCCACCTGACGCTCCTGCCGGAGCTGAAGAAGGCGTTGGCCGAGCTCGGCGGCGAGGACGTCATGGTCGTCATGGGTGGCGTCATCCCGCCCGACGACGTGCCGACGCTGAAGGAGATGGGCGCTGCCGAGGTGTTCCTGCCCGGCACGGTCATCGCCGACTCCGCGCTCAGCCTGCTCGAGCGGCTCCGCGCGAGCCTGCAGCACTAGATGGTCGGTTCGTCCGAGGTAAGGCTGGCGCCGCGTCTCATCGCGAGACGCAGTGCTCGCCGTCAGGCCGCGCCGTCGCCGAACACTCGCTTCGTGAGGACCCGCACGTCACGATCGAGGTACCTGATCTCGGTACGCACCGAGGCGAACTCGGCCTGCATCTCCGTGCGCAGCGAGCCGATCTCGGTCCGGACAGAGCCGATCTCGGTCCGGACAGAGCCGATCTCGGTCCGGACGGACCCGATCTCGGTGCGGATGATGCGCACGAACATGGTCGACATGAGCGTCAGCATCCCGAACAGGGAGGTGCCCAGGATGCCGATCGCCGTCCAGACCTGCGGCTCGTTCACATGGATCACTCCTCCAGTGTCGTCGGTCGACTGCGATGCTTCCAGTGCGATGGAGGTCGGTCCAGGCGATCTCCACGATCTGCGTGGAGCGCTTGACGCCGAAAGGAGCATCTGATGGTTGACGTCGAGAAGCTCGCCGCCGACGTCCTCGACGGACGTCGCGCGGGGGTCTCGCGCGCCATCACCCTGGTCGAGTCGAGCCGCGCCGACCACCGCGCCGCGGCCCGGGAGCTGCTCGCCGCGCTCGCGCCGCACGCCGGGGGAGCGGTGCGGGTCGGCATCTCGGGCGTGCCCGGTGTCGGCAAGAGCACGTTCATCGAGGCGCTCGGCACGCACCTCGTGGAGCAGGGCAACCGGGTCGGCGTGCTCGCCGTCGACCCGTCGAGCGTGCGCACCGGCGGCTCCGTCCTCGGCGACAAGACCCGCATGGCACAGCTCGCCGTCAGCCCGCAGGCCTACATCCGCCCGTCGCCGAGCGCGGGCACGCTCGGCGGAGTCGCCCGCGCGACCTCCCAGGCGATGACCGTCCTCGAGGCCGCCGGCTACGACGTCGTCCTCGTCGAGACCGTCGGGGTCGGCCAGTCCGAGATCACCGTCGCGGGCATGGTCGACACGTTCCTGTTCCTCACCATCGCCCGCACGGGCGACCAGCTGCAGGGCATCAAGAAGGGCATCCTCGAGATCGCCGACGTCATCGCCGTCAACAAGGCCGACGGCGAGCGTGCCCGGGAGGCCGAGGTGACCGCCAAGGACCTCGCGGGAGCCCTGCGCCTCGTGTACGCCGGCACCCAGGGCTGGGTGCCACCGGTCGTCACCTGCTCGGCGCTCGAGCACCAGGGCATCGACACCGTCTGGAACCGGCTCGTGCGGCACCGCGAGTTCCTCGGCCACCGCGGCCTGCGCGAGAAGCGCGCCCAGCAGCAGCTCGACTTCACGTGGGCGCTCGTGCGCGACGAGCTCGACCAGCGCCTGCGCACCGACGAGGGCGTGGCGCGGGTACGCGACGAGGTGCGCGAGGCGGTGCTCTCGGGAGAGCTGCCCGCGGCCAGCGCCGCGGACCTCATCCTCGAGGCCTACGACCAGTAGTCTGGCCTCCATGAGGTCGCGTCCTGTGATGCCCGTCACCCGTCGACGGCCCCGGTCCGCCGGGGCCCTGGTCCCGCCGCTCGCGCTGTCGGCCCTCCTGCTCGCCGGCTGCGGCGGGTCGATCAGCCCCGGCGCCGCCGCCACCGTCGACGGCACCACCATCACGATGGCCCAGGCCGACCGCACCGCCGACGTCCTGTGCGAGGTGTCGCTGTTCTCCGCCGCCCAGTCCGGCGGCGGGAGCACGATCGACAACGCCGACGTACGACGCCAGGCCGTCAGCGAGCTGGTGAGCGGCGTCGTCGCCCGCGAGGTGGCGGCACGCGAGGGCATCCGCGTGCCCCGCAGCGCGTACGTGTTCACCGGCGAGCAACGCGCCCAGGTCGAGCAGGCCCTCCCCGACGTCGACGTCGACGAGGCGGTGCGGGTGCTCGAGGCCGGGCAGCGCACCTACGCGATCGCCGAGAAGCTCGGCGAGGCCGCCACCGGCCAGCGCGCCGACGACACCAACGCCCAGCAGCTGCAGCAGGCCGGGCGCAGCGTGCTCGCCGACGCCCTGCGCAAGGCCGACGTCAGCATCGACCCCCGGTTCGGGCTCGGCGACGACGGCCAGCAGGTGGCGGCCACCGGCTCGCTGTCGGTCCCTGC
>NZ_LUNF01000285.1:0-2897 GCF_001626145.1 Aeromicrobium sp. REDSEA-S32_B7 | reverse complement strand
CCAGGATCGAGTCCATGCGGGACTCGACGTTGGTGGGGACCTCGACGACCTTGCCGGGCCACCGGGCGGCCCACATCGCCATGTACTCGCCCCACTTGTACGGGTCGCCGTACAGATACCAGACCTGGTAGCCGGTGAACGCGTCGGTGACGGCCTGGTCGACCAGCTCGCGGTGCACCCGCGGGTCGGGGCACAGGTCGAGCCGGTGCCGCTGGCCCTCGCACAGGCACTCGGGGGAGAACGTGCGGAGGTGGAACACGCGGCCGTCGCTGATCCGGGTCGCGGTCAGCGTGGTCTTGTCCCGCGCGCGGGAGCCGTCGAACCCGAGCGTGATCGGCTCGCCAGCGTCGAGGGTGCCCTCGCGCTCGAACGCCGCCCACTTCTCCGTCGGGCACAGCACGCTCTCACCGGAGAGCACCTCGGAGAGGAAGAACCGGCGCCGCTCGGTCTCGAGCTTCGACTTGTCCCGCACCGCGCGGATGATCCGCTGCGACGACACGTGCCCGCCTCGCTCGCGGAGGCTGTCGCCGTACAGGTAGATGACCTCGCGCTGCAGCTGCTCGTCGTCGTCGAGGTCGACCTTCGTCCGGGCCATCTTCGCGTCGACCAGGATGTGCGGGTCCTTCGCCTCGTGCACCCGCTGCGCGTGGGACCGCTCGGTCGGGTCCCACGTGTTCGTCGCCGCGGTCCACATGCCGTTCATGCCGTCCGTCGACCGGATCAGGGTCTGCGCGAACGACAGCGGCGACCGCTGCCCACCCGAGGCGCCGGTCTTCACCGTGTCGGTCATCAGACCGTTCTCGGTGAGCGACACCTTCGTGAAGCGGCCACCGAGGCGACCGAACGCGGTCGTGGTGAGGCGCTCGATCGGGTTGCCGCACGGCAGCCGCACCTGGTCCATCGTGACGTCGACGCCGGGCCAGTCGACCAGCTCGGACGCCTCGACCATCGCCTTCAGCGGCAACCAGGTCAAGCAGTACCTCGAGCTCTTCAGCGCCCAGTACGAGGCCTACGACGAGGACGACCGTCCGGAGTACGGCGAGGTCGGCCGCGGGCCGTGGTGCCTGGGCCTGCCGAACCCGCCGGAGCCGATCGGGCCCCAGCCGCTGCGGGACGGTTCGGACAAGGACAGTCGCCCGCCCGACAGCAAGCTGCCCTACCTCGGGGCCCTGCTCGACCCCGTCTCGATGGGGTACGCCGGCACGCCCGGCGACCAGCAGGTCCTCAACGCCCTGCTGGCCGGCCGGTCGGGTCGTGACGCCGGCGCCTACGGCGCGCTCGGCTCCCTGCTCTACGGGCCGGTCGTGCGGGGGGAGGAGGCGGTGTCCTCGTGAGCACCCAGCAGCGCAACGTGGCCACGATCGCGGCGGCGATCAAGCTCGGCGTCTTCACCGTCGTCTCCGTGCTCGTGACGGGCCTGCTCGCGGCCATCATGGGCAACGTCGGGTTCGGCGCCGGGCAGGAG
Organism: Aeromicrobium sp. REDSEA-S32_B7; assembly: GCF_001626145.1. Taxonomy (NCBI): domain Bacteria; kingdom Bacillati; phylum Actinomycetota; class Actinomycetes; order Propionibacteriales; family Nocardioidaceae; genus Aeromicrobium; species Aeromicrobium sp. REDSEA-S32_B7. The sequence goes on along the minus strand of NZ_LUNF01000285.1, from coordinate 1,432 downwards.
TACACCGCCGTCTTCACCAGCGCCTCGATGCTCGAGAAGGGCGACGACGTCCGCGTCGCCGGCGTGAGCGTCGGCGAGGTCCGCTCGGTCGAGCACCACGAGCGGTCGCAGGCCCTGGTCACGTTCCGGATCAAGACCGACGTGGAGCTGACCACCTCCTCCCGCGCCGAGATCCGCTTCCTCAACCTGGTCGGGGACCGCTACCTGTCGCTGGAGGAGGGCCGTGACGGCGACACCGCGCGGGCGCAGGACCCGGGCGAGCCGATCCCGGCCTCGCGCACGAGCCCGGCGCTCGACCTGACGACGCTGTTCAACGGCTTCAAGCCGCTGTTCCAGGCCCTGCAGCCCGAGCAGGTCAACGAGCTCTCCCTCAACCTGTTCCAGGTGCTGCAGGGCGAGGGCGGCACCGTCGCCGGGCTGCTGCGGCGCACCGCCTCGTTGACGGGAGACCTCGCCGAGCGCGACGAGCTCATCGGACGGGTCGTCACGAACCTCGACGAGACGCTGCGGACCGTCGACTCCCGTCACTCCCAGCTGACGCGGCTCGTCGTGGAGCTGAAGCGCTGGATGGGCGACCTCGCCCGCGACCGCCGCCTCATCGGTTCCTCGTTGGGCAGCATCTCCGAGCTCACCGAGGAGGTGGCCGACCTGCTCACCCGGGGACGCCCGTTGCTCGAGGACGACGTCGCCGAGCTGCGCCGCCTGGCCAGGCTGCTCAACCAGCCGCGCAACCGGGACGTGCTCGTGGAGCTGGTCGAGCGGCTGCCGGAATCGATGACCGACCAGACCCGCACCGGCACCTACGGCAGCTGGTACAACTACTACCTCTGCGGCTTCTCCGGGAAGATCACGCTCCCCGAGCTGGAGGGCATCCCCGGCCTCGACGTCCTGCTGGACCAGCTCAACAACCTCGAGTTCCAGTCCACCGCACCGCGCTGCAACGGCGCCGGCGAGGACGGCTCCGAGGGGGGCGAGGACTGATGGCACGCCACTCCGACGCCCAGATCATGCGCCTGGGCACCATCACCCTGGTCGTGATGGCGCTGATCATGGCGGCAGCGTTCAACCTCTCGAAGTTCCCCGGATTCAGCGGGACCACCTACCAGGCGTGGTTCGCCGAGGGCTCCGGGCTGCGGGCCGGCAACATGGTCCAGGTCGGCGGCATCCGCTCGGGCCGGGTCCAGGGGCTCGAGCTCGTGGACGACCGGGTGCTCGTCACCTTCGAGGTCGACAACGACGTCGACTTCGGCACCGAGTCGCGCGCCTCCGTCGAGGTGCTCAACCTGCTGGGGGAGAAGTACCTCCAGCTCGACCCGGCGGGTCCGGGTCAGCAGTCGGAGGACGAGCCGATCCCGCTGGAGCGGACGGACTCGGCCTACGACATCGTCGGTGTCTTCGGCGACCTGACCACGACCACCGAGGAGATCGACAC
>NZ_LUNF01000284.1:0-5167 GCF_001626145.1 Aeromicrobium sp. REDSEA-S32_B7 | reverse complement strand
GGATTCAGCTCAGCCCCGGCGAACGAGCCGAGATCGTGGTTCGCGTCGACCCCGGTGCGACGACCACACTGGTGTCGTTCCCGATCGAGGACGGCGGTGGCGTGAGTTCCTCCGACGCCGAGAACTTCGGCATGAACGACCGCTTCGACATCCTCGAACTGCGGGGCGTTGCCAGCCGCGCGTCACGGTCGACTCTCCCGGCGCAGTTGGCCGTACTGCCGCGTCTGGATCCGTCGAAGGCAAGCGTTTCCCGAACCTTCGATCTGCAGTGGTACATGATCAACGGGCAACGAATGGACATGAACCGCATCGATTTCGAGGCCGAGGTCGGCGCGACCGAGGTGTGGACGATCACCAACAAGGACAACTGGCCACACAATTTCCATGTCCACGACGTACAGTTCCAGATCCTCGACGTCAGGGTCCCGCAGACGGGCTGCGACGGCGGTGCCGTGGGCGCCGGCGGAAGCGCCTGGCCGTTCCCGAACAACGCCCCGGCTGCCGGCGTGACGGTCGCCGAGCACGACGGCACCCCGGCCTGGCTGCCGGTCGGCCTCCTGGTCGTCCTGGGCCTCGCCGCCGGAGCCGCGCGCGGCCGTGCGTCGCGCTGATCCACGCCCCCTGGCCGCCGCCGCGCTCCTCGTGGGCGTGGCGGCGGTCGTCGCGTTCCTGCTGACCCGCGGCGACGACGTCGAGCCGCGCCCCACAGCCGGCCCGACGTCGGCCGCCCCGTCGGCGTCCGCCTCCTCCGCGCCGCCGGACGAGCCCAGCGGGTTCACCCCGGCACGGGTGCGCATCCCAACCATCGACGTCGACGCCCCGGTGGTCGGGCGACGGCGAGCGCGCGGCGTTCGTCGTCCGCGCGGTGCGCACGGTCCCCGTCGAGCAGTTCCGCCGCATCGCGCAGGCCGTGTACCGCACGTCGGGCCCGACCAGCCTCGTCCTCATGACGTGCGGCGACTACGACGGCAGCGACTTCCGCTCGACCGTCGTGGTCGTGGCGACCCCCGTCCGGTCCTGAGCCCGTCGGACCTCGTCCGGGTCGCCGTCGGTCAGCCGACGAGGAAGGCGACCCCCCGCACGACCATCACCACGAGCAGGACCTTCGCGACGAGCCGGACGGTCCGGTGTGCGCGGCGGAAGCCCAGGAGGGTGAGCGCGAGCACGAGCGCGCTGAGGAACGGGTTGACCCACAGGAGCGCGAACCCGATCAGCCCGGCGGCGTAGGCGCTGTCAGGATGGTGCCGTGCGAGCGAGCTGCTCACCATGTCTCGTGCCTCCCGTCGGTGTCCGCACGCCCAGCCAAGCGCACATGACGACCCGCGTCTCAGGAATGGGCCGAACTGCCGATGCGGAGAGAACGACGACCGCGCGGCTGAGCCGGGCTCAGCCCGCGCCGAAGAACCAGCGGCGGCGTCCCTCGCCGACCAGCTCGCCGTCGAGCACTGCGTCGTCGGTGCGGGTCGCGGGCTCCTCAGGCACGACCTCGCCGACCACGGGCTCCTCGTGCGTCGGGTCGTCTCTCGGGCAGCGTGTCGGCGAGCACCGGGAAGGCGTGCACCTGGCCCCGCCAGAGGTGCGTCTCGACGGTCACGCCGCGCTCGGACAGCAACAGCGCCATCGCCTCCACCTCGGGCCGCAGCATCTCGTCCTCCACCGCGACGAAGAACGTCGGCGACGTGATGTGGTCGGCCGCGTCGAGCGGCGAGACCTCACCCTCGATGGCCGAGCCCTCGGGCAGCCAGCGCTCGCGGATCACCGCGACGCGCCCGATCGGCAGGTAGGCGTCGCGCACCCGGGCCACGCGTGCCACGCCCTCCTTGTCGATGCGGTCGGGGTCGAGGCTCAGCAGCGGCGAGAAGGTCAGCAGGGCGGCCGGCGCGGGCAGCCCCCGGCGGTTCGCCAGCTCGGCGATCTTCATGGTCAGGTAGCCGCCCGCGGAGTCGCCCGCCACGACGATCTTGTCGGGCTGGTCGCTCATCTCCACGAGCGCCGCGTAGGCGCGGATGGCGTCGTCGACCGAGTCCGCCACCGAGCCCTCGGGCAGCTGCACGTACTCGACGGAGATCACCGTCGCGCCCGTGTAGAGGGCGAGCCGCTCGCAGATCCGGCGGTGCGTCTCGATGCCGCAGGAGAAGAACCCACCGCCGTGCAGGTAGAGCAGCGTCATCTCGCTGGTCGGGCCGTAGCGGTGCGTCATCGACTCCACGTGCACGCCGTCGAGCTCGAAGGAGACCGGCTCGACGAAGCGCGACCGCGGACCGCGGGCCGAGAGCTTGTCGAGGGAGCGCAGCGTCGTGAGGGTCCGGTCGTTGAGCGGCGCGAGGCGCAGCAGCGGCTTGAAGACCAGCCGGGTGGTGCGACCAAGGACCCGGCTCTTGAGGCTGACGTCCTCGTGCACCACGGCCTCGTCGTAGACCACCTGCATCGGTCGGTGACGCAGCGGCAGGCCCTGGCGGGCCCGCTGCGTCACGACGGCGACGCGGGGTCGCGGACGCACCGGGGCGGCGGTGCTGGCGTCGCTGTCGGAGCCGACGCCGGGGAGCAGCGCCCTCAGACGACGCAGGACGGAACGCACGGACATACCGTCACCATACTCCCGGTATGCGCAGGTCAGGCGGCCGTGAGCAGGTCAGTCGGCCTGGAAGCGCGCGTCGACCTCGACCCGGACCACGACGTCCTCCGGCACCAGGGCGAGCCCCGAACGGTCGGCGCCGGCGTCCAGTCGGTGCGTCACCGCACCGACGACCACCGCGTCGCCGCGACCGTCGAGCATGCCCGGGTCGGCGAGCTGCAGCGCCACCACCCGACCACGGCGCACGGCGTCGGCGTACGTCTGCGCCTTGGTCACCGCGTCGTCGACGGCGGCCTTGCGGACCTCCGCCTCCAGCACCCGTCGGCTGCGGACGCCGAGGTCCCACTCGATCGGCAGCACCTCCACCCCGGCCACGCCGGCCCAGTGGTCGAGGAAGCCGTTCATGCGCTCGAAGTCGACGAACTCGGCCCGCAGCTGCACCGAGGCCGTGTGCACGACCTCCTCCGACCGTCGGTCACCGACCCAGGGGCGGCTGCCGTGGACCGTCACCTGGTCGCTCGACCACGTGTCGACCGCGCCCAGGGCGGCGAGGTCGCGCAGGTGTCCCGCGAGCGGCTCCTGCAGCGCCGCCGCCCGGTCGCGGACGTCGGCCCGGTCGGTCCCCTCCACGACGGCCTCGAGCCGCACGAGGGCGCGCTCGGCCGGATGACGCGCCTCGGCCACGCCGCGCACGGTGATCTGCACTCCCATCCGGACATTCTCCCCACGATCGCCGACGCGCGCGGACTTTCGCCCCAACCGGATGCGGTCGACCGGCCTGCGAGCGGCTCGTCGAGGACCCCGCACCTGAGGGATCCCTCACCCTAGGATGAGGACATGGTGACGCTCGCCGACCTCCAGGTCCGCTCCCTCGGTCCGTGCACGGTGCCCTCACCTCTGTCGCACTACGTCGGCGGCCGCGCGACCAACGAGTACTACGTGGGCGAGGACGACCGCGTGCTGTTCGACGACACCGTCGAGCTGATCCAGCGTCGCGGCCTGCCGCTGGAGGAGCTGCCGACCTTCGAGACCGGCGGTCCCCGGGCCCGCCTGTTCTTCGACCCCGGATCCGTGCGGGTCGGCGTCGTGACCTGCGGTGGCCTGTGTCCCGGCCTGAACGACGTCATCCGGGCGATCGTCATGGAGCTGCACGAGCACTACGGCGTGCGCGACGTCGTCGGGTTCCGCAACGGGTACGCCGGGCTGGTGCCGGGTCTCGGCCTCGAGCCGGTCGCGCTGACCCCCGACTTCGTCGCCAACATCCACGAGCGCGGCGGCACCGTGCTCGGCTCGTCCCGCGGCGCGCAGGACGTCGGCGTCGTCGTCGACACCCTGCAGGCCCGCGGCATCGACATCCTCTTCGTCATCGGCGGCGACGGGTCGATGCGCGGCGCCCACCGCATCGCCGAGGAGGCGACCGCACGGGGCGCCGACATCGCCGTCGTCGGGGTGCCGAAGACGATCGACAACGACATCCCGCACATCGGGCAGAGCTTCGGCTTCCAGACGGCCTACTCGCGGGCGGCGCAGTCGATCAAGGCCGCCAAGATCGAGGCCGAGGCGTCGCTGAACGGCGTCGGGCTGGTCAAGGTGATGGGTCGCCACGCCGGGTTCATCGCCTGCTACTCCGCCCTGGCCGGCCACGACGCCGACTTCGTCCTCATCCCCGAGGTGCCGTTCGCGCTCGACGGCGACAACGGCCTGCTGGAGCACGTCCGGCGCAAGGTCGCCGCGCAGGGTCACGCCGTCCTGGTGGTGGCCGAGGGTGCCGGTCAGGAGCACCTGCCGCACGACGGCGCTACCGACGCGTCCGGCAACGCCCGCCTCGCCGACATCGGTCGCCTGCTGCGCGAGCGGATCACCGACGACTTCACGTCGCGCGGCGAGGAGGTGCTGTTCCGCTACTTCGACCCCGGCTACTTCATCCGCTCGGTGCCGGCGGAGCCGTCGGACTCGGTGTACTGCTCGCGCCTCGCGCAGACCGCCGTGCACGCGGCCATGGCCGGCCGCACCGACATGGTCGTCGGACGCCGCCGCCACCGGTTCGTGCACGTGCCGATCAGCTACGTGACCCACCGCCCCCACCACGTCTCCCCCGACGGCGACCTCTGGCTCAGCGTCCTCGAGTCGACCGCCCAGCCCTTCGACATGCGCTGACCACCCCGGCGCGACCACCCGGCAACGGATCAGCGCGACCCGACCCCCAGCGACGGCTTGGAATGGTCTCGATACACCTCCCCTCGCTGGCGCTCGTGGAGGCACTCGACCAGCGAAAGGTTTCGCTGGTCGAGTAGCAGGGACGAGCTTGCGAGGTCCCTGCGTATCGAGACCACTCGGCAACGGTTCAGCGCGGGCCAACCCCCAGCGACCGCCCGGAATGGTCTCGATACGCCCGACCGGGCTCCTCCGTCGCCGGTCGGCCTACTCGACCAACGGAGGGTTCCGCTGGTCGTGGAGGCACTCGACCAGCGGAGGGTTCCGCTGGTCGAGTAGCGGGAACGAGCTTGCGAGGTCCCTGCGTATCGAGACCACTCGACAACGGTTCAGCGCGGGCCGAGCCCCAGCGACCACCCAGAGTGGTCTCGATACACC
>NZ_LUNF01000283.1:0-3875 GCF_001626145.1 Aeromicrobium sp. REDSEA-S32_B7 | reverse complement strand
GTACTCGCGCACCGAGCCGTTCGGCAGGACGAGTCCGAGCGACGTCGCCTGGAACTGCGCGGACCCGCGCCAGATCCGGTCGCGGAAGACCCGCCAGCGCGACCCTGCCCGGTACTCGAGCACCGACTTCGTCGCGTCGGCCGTGCTGACGCGGATGCGCCAGTTGGTGATCGGCGTGCCCGACGACGACGTCGGCAGCGTCGTACCACTGCTGGAGGCCAGCGTCCGGAAGACCAGCCCGGACCGCGCGCGAACCGTGACCGTCGACGACGTCGCGTCGCCCACGAGCACGCGGATCGAGCCGCTGCGCTGCGCCACGGACGTGCCCGGGTAGTAGGACGCGAGGATCTGCTGGAACGTCTTGCCCTGACGCGCCGCGCCCTGGGCGCCGTACTGGCTCATGCCGATCCCGTGGCCGAAGCCGCGTCCGTTGATGACGACCGACCGGTCGCTCGGCACGGTCAGCTGGTCCGGGCTCGAGCCGTTCTTGTACCAGGTGCTCACGGCGCGCGAGCCCTCCGAGTACTCCATGTACCCCTTCGCGAACGTCACCCGCTGGTAGCCGGTGCGGTCGCGGAGCACGGTCGAGGTCGGGGCGCCGAGCGGGCCCGAGGTGCCCTTGACGGTCTTGTAGGACTCGAAGATCGGGCCGTAGATGGCGTACGCCTTCGTCGCCGAGCCGGTGCCGACGATGTAGACGCTGCCCTTCTGGAAGCGCTGGTACTTGACGTTGGCGTCACCGGTGCTGCTGCGGCTGCTGATCGGGAAGCCGAGGCGTCCGCCCTGCTCGCCCGTGCGGTGCCACTCGCGGCGCACGACGCTGGTCACCGAGAACGCACCGGCGGCCTTCGTCCAGAGCAGGTCCATGTTCTGGTAGATCGCCCGGCGCTGGACCGAGTTGCCCCACTCCTTGCGCACGAGCTTGCCCAGCTTCTCGCTGCCGATCGCGGCGGCGAGGGACTTGATGTCCTTGCCCGACGTCGGCGTGGTCGTGGGCGGCGTCGGGGTGCTCGGCGTCGACGACGACCCGGCGAGACGTCGGGCCACCTCCTGGCGCAGACCGGTGGAGCCGGACGACGTCACCCAGGCGTAGGCGGCGGCACCGGGGCACTCGGTCGACAGGACGTCGCGGTGGCCGACGATGCGGTTCAGCCGCAGGCCGCCGAGCGTGTAGGTGCCCGTGGCCTTGAGCTTGGCCAGCGAGAAGCGCCACGCGACGAGGTCGGCGACGGCCTTCTTCGTGGCGGCGGTCGGCGCGACCTTGGCGTAGGTGCCCATCATCGAGATGCCCACCGTGCGCTCGTTGACCGGACCGTTGCCGGAGTGGGCGGCACGGACCTGCTTGGCGATGCCGCCGCGACGCCCCTCGAAGATCTGGCCGTACTTGTCGACCAGGAAGTTGTAGCCGATGTCGCACCAGCCGCGCGCGCCCGTGTGGTACGCCTGCGTCGCCCGGACGATGCCGGCCGACTGGGCCTTCGTGTAGTCGTTGTTGCCCGCCGTCGCGGCGGCCGGGGCGACGTCGCTGCCGCGACCCGGGTCGATGGTGGCGACCTTCAGGTCCGTCGGGCGCTGGCCGCTGGGCGACGTCACGCGCACGGCGACACCGTCGGCGGACCCGACCCACAGCGGGTCCGTCCCGGCGCGACCGACCTCGGGGCCGGCGTCGGCCTCGGCGTCTCGGTCGGTGTCGAGCGTCTGGAACGCACCCCACGTGCCGTTCTTGCGCAGCGCGACCTTCACGTCGAAGTCCTCGCCGCCGCGCGCCCAGGTGACACCGACCATCGAGAACGGGCGCACGGTCGTGCGCGGCAGGGTGGCGACCTCGTCGGTCCCGTCCTTCTCGGGCCCAGCCTTCTCGTGCGCAGTCTTCTCGGGCGCCGGCGGGACGGCCTGCTGGCGGACCTCGCTGCGCTCGGGCGCGGAGGGGCTGGGCGACGGCGTCGCCGCCGGTGCCGCGGAGGCCGCGGGGACCTCAGGGGCCTGCGTCGCCGGGACGTCGAGCTCGTGCAGCGTGGCCGGTCGCGGAGCCGCCGCCTGCGACGTCTGGGTCGGGGCGGTGTCGGGCGTGGCGATGAGGGCGGACACCGCGACGGCGGTGACGACGGCGAACGGGAAGGCTCGCCGGACCAGGGTCCAGAAGCGCATGTGGGGAAGTCCGATCCTGTGACTCATGGGGCGGATGTGACGATGGTGCTGGGCTACTGCATCACACATCCGGCGCGATATCCACCGGAGTCGACGAACTACACGCCTGTCATTTCCGCAGGTCAGCGCGGGTGCAGACTGCGTGCAGCCTCGGCCACCGACCCCGACATCGAGGGGTACACGGTGAAGGCGTCGGCGACCTGGTCGACGGTCAGCGAGGCGGACACCGCGAGCGAGACGGCGTGGATGAGCTCGCTGGCCCGCGGACCGACGACGACGCCGCCGACGACCACGCCCATCCCCCGGCGGGAGAACAGCTTCACGAAGCCGTGCCGCACGCCCTGCATCTTGGCGCGGGCGTTCGTCGCGAGCGGGAGCATGACGACGTCGACGTGCAGCCCGGCCTCGTCGATGGCTCGCTGGGACAGGCCCACCGTGGCGATCTCCGGGGACGTGAAGATGTTGCTGGAGACCTTCTGCAGGTCCAGCGGGTGCACGGCGTCGCCGAGCAGGTGGGCGACGGCGATCCGGCCCTGCTGCGCCGCCACGGAGGCCAGCATGAGCACGCCCGTGCAGTCACCCGCCGCGTAGACCCCCGGCACGCTCGTGCGCGACACGCGGTCGACGCGCACGAAGCCGGCGTCGTCGAGCGCGACGCCGACGTCCTCGAGGCCGAGGTCGGCGGTGTTGGGGATGGAGCCGAGCGCGAGCAGGCAGTGCGAGCCGACGACCTCGCGACCGTCGGTCAGCGTGACGACCACCTGGTCGCCCTCGCGACGCACGGAGGCCATGCGCGACTGGCCCATGACGGTCATGCCGCGCTCGCGGAAGACGTCCTCGATGAGCTCCGCGGCGTCCTCGTCCTCGCCCGGGAGCACGCGGTCGCGGCTCGAGACGAGCGTGACGTGCGCGTCGAGGCCGTTGTAGGCGCTCGCGAACTCGGCCCCGGTGACACCCGAGCCGACGACGATCATGTGCTCGGGGATCTCGCGCAGGGCGTAGACCTGCTCCCAGGTGAGGATGCGCTCGCCGTCGGGCAGCGCGTCGGGGCTGACCCGCGGGTGCGCGCCCGTCGCGAGGATCACGGCGTCGGCCTCGACGACCCGGGTCGCACCGCTCGCGTCCTGGTCCGACGAGGAGGCCTCGACGACCTCGACCTCGCGGGCCGAGAGCAGTCGGGCGGTGCCGCGGACGACCTCGATGCCCTCGCGGTCCAGTCGACCGGCGATGTCGGCCGACTGCGCCAGCGCGAGTCGCAGCACGCGGTCGTTCACCGCCGCCAGGTCGGCACGCACGTCGCGGGGCACCTCGACGCCGAGCTCGGCGGACGACTCGACCTCGGTCAGGAGGTCGGACGTCGCGATGAGGGTCTTGCTGGGCACGCAGTCGGTGAGGACGGTCGAGCCGCCGAGCCCGTCGCGCTCCACCACGGTGACCTGGGCCCCGAGTCGCGCGGCGACGAGTGCCGCCTCGTAGCCGCCAGGTCCGCCTCCGATGATCACCACGTGCGTCACCTCTCCATCCTCTCACCGCGGGGGCCCCGGACGGCAGCCGGGCGCGCGGGCCGATGGCTCCCGCACCCCCCTGGTCAAGCTGAGGTGAGCCTTACTATGCTGAGGCAAACCTGAGTAAGCCAAGCCTTGCCTCATCACGTTCGAGACGGGCGCGATCGAGAGGTGTGCCCCCGGTGCCCCAACCCCACCCGACCGCCCACCCGACCGCCCACC
>NZ_LUNF01000282.1:0-9806 GCF_001626145.1 Aeromicrobium sp. REDSEA-S32_B7 | reverse complement strand
GTGGGACGTCCCGAGCGGCGAGGACTGCCAGAGCGAGCTGTTCTCGGTGAGCACCGCGCCGTGCAGCTTCACGGTGCGCAACATCACCGGCAGCCCCATCGAGTTCCTCTACGGCGACGGCGACGCCGAGCGTGCCGACGGCCAGTTCACGCTGGCGCCCGGCCAGCAGCGCACCGTGAAGCTGCACGGCGCGGTGCTCACCGAGAACAGCTCGCTCTGGCAGTCCTCGCCGCTCGGGACGTCCCACGTGGTGACGGCGCCGTCGGCGACGGTCACGTCGGCGCGCGGCTCGGCGACGATCGTGACGTCGATGTTGCCGCCGAAGGTGAGGGAGGAGGCCCGGTAGGTACCGGCCTCGATGGGCTCGGTGTCCTCGGTGTCGCCGAAGTAGGCGAGCCCGTAGTCGAAGGAGTCCGAGCGCGGCACGACGACGGTGCAGCCCTGGACGACGACAGGCGGCGGCGTGACGCCGTCGGGCTCGTCCTGTGCGGTGACCGTGATCGTCGTGGCCGACGTGGTGCCGGTGGAGTCGGTGGTCTCCAGGCCGAACGTGAGCGACTCCCCGGCCTCCGGGCCGGCGACGCGCTGCGTGCCGGACGGGTCGAGCGTGCCCGACCAGCCGGTGCCCGTGGCGGTCACGGTGGGCGTCTCGGTGCTGGTGACGTCCCAGACGACGTCGAGCTCCTCACCGGGCTGCAGCGTCAGGTCGGTCGAGGAGCCGTTGACGGTGAACTCCTGGATCACCGGCGCGGCGGACGCCGGAGCGGCGAGACCGACGAGGCACAGCAGGGGTGCCAGGAGGAGGGACAGGACGAGTCGGCGCATGGGTCGGCTCACTTCGATCGGGGGACGGTGAGGACATCCGATCACATCGGCGCGATTCTTGGCCAATTCTTCAGAAAAATCTGGCTGGCAGGATGGCATCCGTGCGCCCCCGTCCGCTCCAGGCCGTCATCGTGCTGCTGCCCCTGGTGGCCCTCGCGCGCGGCATCGACCTGTTGAGCCTGGTGCTGCTGTTCGGGGTGGCGGCGTGGTTCGGGGTCCGCCGCGACGCGAGCTGGACCGATGCCGTGGGTCGCGCGATCGACCTGTCGCTGGCCGGCCTCGTCGGTGTCGCGGTGGTGCTCGGCACCGTCACGCTCCTGCCGCGCGCGGTGCACGAAGGGGTCACCGTCATGTTGGTCGGTGCGTGGGTCGTGGCGGTCGTGGTCACGGCCGGCCTGGCCCTCACGACCGTGGACCAGCCGCGGTGGCGCCCCCTGCTGCGCCGGGCGCTCGACGCCCGCACCTAGCCCACCCGCGGGCGCGGAGGCCGGGCTGCGTCAGGCCGTCTCGCCGGCGAGCTCCTCGGGGGAGCGCAGGACGCAGAACTCGTTGCCCTCGGGGTCGGCCAGCACGACCCAGCCCGACCCTGGGCCGTGGATGCCGCGCCGGTCGGCGACCTGCGTGGCGCCGGCCGCGACCAGCCGAGCCACCTCGGCGTCGCGGGTGCCAGTCCGGGGGCGCAGGTCGAGGTGCAGGCGGTTCTTCACCGTCTTGGTCTCGGGCACCTCGATGAACAGCAGCTGGTGGCCGGTCTCGGGGTCGAGGATCATGCACTCCTCGTGGCCGGGCTCGTTGGGGTCGTCGGCGACGTCGACGTAGCCGAGCACCAGCTTCCAGAACTCGCTGAGCTCGTACGCGTCGGAGCAGTCGACGGAGGTGTGGGAGACGAACGACGTCATGCCGTCATTCCTCCCACACCTCCACCCGGGTGTCGAGGACTACTGCTTCCGCTCGGTGAACGCGACCGACGCCGAGAACCCGGTGTAGCCGTCCTGCGGGCTCGTGCTGCTGAAGCCGACGGCCGCGATGTTGCGCAGGCTGGTGAACACGTCGTCCTGCTCGACAGCGGGCTCGGCCTTGGCGACGGCGTCGAGGATCGCGCCGACGTCGACGAAGAGGCCGCCGCCCTCGCCGTCGCCGTCGATCACCGAGGAGAAGAGGTCGGTGCCGGCGAGGTCGCCGTCCTCGACGAGCTCCTTCGCGACCTTCGGCGAGGTCGCGATCGAGACCGCGTCGTCGCCCGTCGACGTGGCGAGCTCGACGCCGGCCAGACGCTGCAGCGACGCCGTGAGGCGGTCGGCGAGGTCGGCAGCCTTCGCCTCGTCGCCCTCCGTCACGAGACCCACGGCCACGTCGGCCGGGTCGGCAGGACCCTGCGGTCCGGCGATGTCCTCGAGGCCCTCGCGACCCACGTAGACCGAGAAGGCGTCGCCGAGGAGCGTCACGAGGTCGTCGGGCAGCGTGACGTCGAGGGTCTTCTCGATCTCCTCGAGCGTCGCGTCGACGTCGGCGCTGCTCGCCGACGGCGGGGCCGTCTGCTGCTGCAGCTGGGCGAGGTACTCCTCCTCGTAGCCCTCGGGATCGGCCGCGTACGCCTCGGCGTCGAACTCCGGCTGCGGACTGGGCGAGCCGAGACCGGGCACCGTGAAGAAGTCCCGCAGGCTGAGCAGGTCGCCCAGGCTGGTCTTGATCTCGTCCCAGTTCTCCTCGACGGCCTTGCCGCCGCCCGGCACCGTCAGCCCGACCACGGTGTCGTCGGGCAGGGCGCCGAGACCGCGGACCTGCGGCAGCTTCGTCGGCTTGTCGCCCTCGTGGGCGACGGCGTCGAGGGTGAGCGACGTCGACGAGGCGGAGAGCGCGAACGCCAGGCTGCTGGTCTCGTCGGCGACTGTCTCCAGCTGGGCGGCGTCCGGGCCGAGCACGTCGTCGATGCCGGCCTTCTTGATCGCCGCGAGACCGTCCTTCACGTCGACCCACCCGGACAGGACGCCCTGCTCGTCGAGCGCGTCCTGGTCGCGTGCGAAGTCGGCGTCGTCGGCGAGGGACTTCGTCGACGCGGCCTTCACCGCAGCGTCGGCGCTCTTCTGGGTGGGCGTCACGATGGCGTAGCCGTCGAGGAAGCCGATGCCGAACTCCTCGCCGCTGCACCCGAAGAGCTTGCCGATGCCGGCCTTCGCGGCCGTCTCGTCCGTGACCTGCACGGCGATCCGCAGCGACTCCTCCTCGTCCTGCAGGTTCGGGCCGACGCCCAGGCCGACGCGCTCGCCGAGCCACGGCTCGACGTCCTTGGCGTAGTCGACGTCGTCACAGCCCTTCAGCGCGTCCTCCAGCACGATCTTGCGCAGGTCGTCGTCCTCGTCCTTGATGCCGAGCTCCTGCGACAGCTCGGGCACGCGGCGTGCGAGCCGGAAGAGGTCGATCTTCTGGCTGGCCGACGGGTCGAGGTCGAGCCGGACGTAGGCGATGGTGTCGGCCGGGAGCACGTCGTGGGGCTGGGTGCCGCCGCCGGACAGCTGGGTCCAGGCGTAGGCGCCTCCACCGACGGCAGCCACGGCGACGACCGCGCCGATGCCGAGCGCGACTCTCTTGCCGTTCCCGCCGCCGCTGGCGGGTGCGGCCTCGGGCGCTGCGGGTTGCTCGACGGTGGCGTCGGGGGTCGCCGCGCCGTCGGGCGCCGGCGGGGGCGGGGGGCTGGTGGGCGTCTCGTCGCTCATGGGTCCTCCGAAGAATGGGTGCGTCGCAGCGTACCGATCCTCGACCCCGCTGCGAACCAGAAGTGGGCAGGACGTACGAGACGTGTGCCACGTGGCGGGGCGTGCAGACCTCCGAACTAACCGTCAGACTTGCCTGTTTGTGCGCGGTGCGCCCATGATGCTCCCGTGACGACGACCCGGACGCCGCAGGCCGAGCGCACCGCGGCCATGCGGCTGCGGCTCATGGAGGCGACCGTCGAGTGCCTCGTGGAGCTCGGCTGGTCGGGCACGTGGGCGGACGCGCGCCGTCCTCGACGTGCTGGCCGCGCAGTTCACGTCGCCCGTCTTCTTCGCCGCGCTCGAGCTGTGGGTGGCCGCCCGCACCGACCCCGACCTGCGCGAGGCGGTCGCACCGCTGGAGCGTCGGGTGGGTCGGGAGACGCACGCGTACGCGCTCGAGCTGCTCGACGTCGACGAGCAGCGCGGTCGCAACCGCGAGCTCGTCCAGGCCACGCTCGACCTGCTGCGCGGGCTCGGGCTCGCCGGCACCCTCACCGACGACAGCCGACGCCGGGCCGCCGTGCTCGACGCCTGGGCGGTCACCCTCGACACCGGACTGGAGCGCTGACATGTCATCCACGAGCCCACGGGAACGACTCGAGCAGGTCCTCGCCGACCTCACCGCCGAGGGCGACCAGCTCGACGGGTGGGTCGCCGACCTCCCGGTCCAGGAGTGGGGTGCCGTCACCACGCCCGAGGGCTGGACCGTCGCCCACCAGGTCGGCCACCTGGCCTGGACCGACGAGACGTCGCTCGCGGCGGTCACCGACGCCGAGGCCTTCGGCGCGCTGCTCAAGGAGGCCGCGCAGGACCCCACCGGGTACGTCGACACCGCGGCCGACACCTGGGCCGCGAAGCCCGTGCCGATGCTCCTCGACGCCTGGCGCGCCGGTCGCGAGGCCCTCGCCGACGCGCTGCGCGCCGTGCCGGACGGGGAGCGCGTCCCGTGGTTCGGTCCGCCGATGAGCCCGACGTCGATGGCGTCGGCCCGGTTCATGGAGACGTGGGCGCACGCGCACGACGTCGCCGAGACGTTCGGCATCGAGGTGCCCCGGACCGACCGCGTCCGGCACGTCTGCCACCTCGGCGTCCGCACCCGCGGCTTCGCCTACGTCATGCGCGGCGAGGAGCCGCCGACGAGCGACGTGCGGGTCGAGCTCACCGCGCCGTCGGGCGAGAGGTGGACGTGGGGCGAGGAGGGCGCGGAGCAGCGGGTCACGGGCGACGCGTGGGACTTCGCGCTGCTCGCGACGCGGCGGCGGCACCGCGACGACGTCGACGTCCGGGCCGACGGCGCGGACGCCGACCACTGGCTCGACGTCGCGCAGGCCTTCGCCGGACTCCCCGGTGCCGACCCGAAGCGGCTCTCGGAGCGCTGAGGCCCGAGCGCAGGCGCCTGCGTCACTCCTGCGACCGTGGTCGCGGCGTGCCCGGCACGACGGTGCGGGGGCTCGGTGCCGCCGCCGGGTGCCGTCGCAGCTGCGGGGTGCGGGTGCGGATCGGGCGAGGTCGCACGAACGACGCCTCCATCCAGTGGGCTCGCTCGTCGCCGGTCCTCGGGTCCCAGAAGTCGCAGAGGATCAGCTTTCCCGACCGGTGCGTGGCCCACGCCGGCACGGTCTCCTTCATCGGCCCGTCGTCGTGCTGCCACAGGCAGCCCACCCACACGGGACGCGGCTGCGGGAGCGGCACGCCGCCCGTGGTGGGCGCCGGCTGCTCGTTGACCAGGCTGCTCATGACTGGTCGCCGCCGCCTGTGCGGGCGGCCTGGTCGATCAACGGGCCACTGGTCATGTGAGGTGTCATCGGTGGCTCCCTGCTCCGAGGAGGGCGCAACGGTCCCGGTGCCGCTGCAGTTCGTCCCACCCTGCGCGCGTCGAGGCGAGGTCAGACGGGCCCGACCGAGAACTCAGTAGCCGCGAGGAGGAGAACGCGTAGCGCGGACCGCTCGCACGTGGATGCGGCAGGTCAGCGCGCGTCGCTGCCGCGCACTGCCGTGTCCAGGACGACGAGCAGCTCCTCCAGCCGGGTGCGACCGCGCCGAGGCCGGGGGTAACGGCGCAGCACCGCGGGCACAGGAGGCGCGGCGCGCTCGGCCAGTGTGGCCCGCACGACCCCGACGTCCTCGCCGCGCAGCTCGGCGACTCGTGCCACGCAGGCTGCCGACCGCAGGACGTGCCCGACCTGGGTCGCCTGGGCGAGCGGGTGCAGGTAGGCCGCGCCCGCCGCGTCCGCGCAGGCCAGTGCAGCGAGACGGGCCACCTCGTCGGGTGCGTCCCGGGCGGCCCGATGGGCGGCGAAGGCGGTCGTGCGCTGACGGTTCGAGCGCGCGGCACCGTCGGCGAAGGCCCGCGCGGCGTCGAGCGCCTCTCGCGGACGCGCGTCGTCGTCGACGGCCGACTCGAAGACGGGCAGGACGTCGGCAGCGCAGGCAGCCGCGAACCGCACCACGGCGCGCAGCTCCTCGACGGTGAGGTCGAGACCGGGCGGTGTGGGCATGCCCTCATGGTGCCGGGTAGTCGGCGGACCGTCCAAGAACAAACAAGCAGGCTTGACTGTTTGTAACGTCCGGTGCGATGCTGCCGAGGTGACCGTCCGCATCGGCAACTGCTCCGGCTACTACGGCGACCGGCCTACCGCGTTCCGGGAGATGCTGGAGGGCGGCGAGCTCGACTACCTCACCGGCGACTACCTGGCCGAGCTGACCATGCTCATCCTCGGCAAGGACCGGATGAAGGACCCCGAGGCCGGCTACGCGAAGACCTTCCTGCGCCAGCTGCAGGACGGACTCGCGCTCGCCCGCGAGAAGGGCGTGAAGGTCGTCGCCAACGCCGGCGGCCTCAACCCGGCCGGCCTCGCCGCACGCATCCGCGAGCTGGCGCAGGAGCAGGGGATCGACGTGCAGGTCGCGCACGTGGAGGGTGACGACCTGCTGCCGCGGGCGGCCGAGCTCGGCCTGAGCGACGTCGGCGGAGGCAGCCTGCTCACCGCCAACGCCTACCTCGGGGCGTTCGGCATCGCCGCAGCGCTCGACGCCGGCGCCGACGTCGTCGTCACCGGCCGTGTCACCGACGCCTCGGTCGTCATGGGTCCGGCCATCCACGCGCACGGCTGGGGCCGCGACGACCTCGACGCGCTCGCCGGCGCCCTGGTCGCCGGCCACGTGATCGAGTGCGGCACGCAGGCCACCGGCGGCAACTTCAGCGGCTTCCGCGCTCTCGACACCTGGCGTCCGCTCGGCTTCCCCGTCGCGGAGGTCGACGCCGACGGCAGCAGCGTCATCACCAAGCACGCGAGCACCGGCACGACGGAGACCGGCGGAGCCGTCACCGTCGACACCGTCACCGCACAGCTGCTCTACGAGGTGCAGGGTCCGGCCTACCTCAACCCCGACGTCGTCGCGCACCTCGACACCCTCGCCCTGACGCAGGAGGGCCCCGACCGGGTCCGCATCAGCGGCGTCCGCGGCACGCCGCCGCCCGCCACCACGAAGGTCTGCCTCAACCTGCTCGGCGGGTTCCGCAACGGCGTCGACCTGCTCCTCACCGGACTCGACATCGAGGCGAAGGCCGCGTGGGTGCGTCGGGAGGTGGAGGCGGCGCTGCAGGACGACCCGCCGGACGAGCTCGTGTGGACCCTCGACCGCACCGACGTCTACGACCCGCCCACCCAGGCCTCGGCCACGTCCTACCTGCGGTGCGCCGCCAAGAGCAGCCGGCCCGAGCCGGTCGGCCGCGCGTTCAGCGACGCGTTCGTCAACGTCGCGCTCGCGTCGTACCCGGGCTTCACGCTCACCGCCCCGCCCGGGCGCGGCACGCCGTACGGCGTTTACCGCCCGGCGTACGTGCCGCAGTCGGAGGTCCCGCACGTCGTCGTGCACGCCGACGGCCGACGTGAGGACGTGGCCCCACCCGCCACGACCGCCGACGTCGCGGTGGAGCCGGCTGACGTGACCGCCGCTCCCGACCTCGGCGCGAGCCAGCCCCGGCCGCTCGGCGAGCTCGTGCACGCGCGCTCCGGCGACAAGGGCGGCGACGCGAACGTCGGGCTCTGGATCCCCGCCGACCACCCGCGCCGCGCCGACGCCGTCGCGTGGCTCGTCGGCATCGTCAACGCCGGCTGGGTGCAGGGGATGCTGCCCGAGGCCGCCGACCTCGACGTCGACGTGCACCCGCTGCCGAACCTCGGCGGCGTCAACGTCGTCGTCCACGGCCTGCTGGGAGAGGGCGTGTCGTCGTCGACCCGGCTCGACCCGCAGGCCAAGGCGGTCGGTGAGTGGCTGCGCGCCCGCGTGACCGCAGTGCCCACCCGACTCCTCGAAGGACGACGCCCGTGACCACCTCCCACAGCGACCTGTTCGCGACCCCCGAGCGGCAGGCCCTGCGCACCGCCGTCGAGCAGTTCACCACCCGCGAGATCGTGCCGCACCTGCCGCAGTGGGAGGACGACGGCCAGCTCCCGCGCGAGCTGCACGCGGCCACCGCGAAGGCCGGCTTCCTCGCCGTCGGGTACCCCGAGGAGGTCGGCGGTGCCGGCGGCGACGCCGTCGACGCGTGCGTCGTCACCGAGGCGATGCTCGCGGCCGGCGGCTCCACCGGTCTGCAGGCCAGCCTGTTCACGCACTCCATCGCCCTGCCGCACATCATCGACGCGGCGTCGTCGGGCGCCGGTGGCTCGCGGCTCGTCGACCTGTACGTCCGGCCGACGCTGGCGGGGGAGAAGATCGGCTCGCTCGGCGTCACCGAGCCCAGCGGCGGCTCTGACGTCGCGAACATCCGCACCCGCGCGGTGCGCGACGGCGACCACTACGTCGTCAACGGCGCGAAGACGTTCATCACCTCGGGCGTGCGGGCCGACTTCGTCACGACCGCCGTCCGCACCGGCGGGGACGGTCACGCCGGGATCTCGCTGCTCGTCATCGACAAGGACACGCCCGGTTTCACGGTGAGCAGGAGCCTGCGCAAGATGGGCTGGCACTGCTCCGACACCGCTGAGCTCGCCTTCGACGACGTCCGCGTGCCCGTCGAGAACCTCGTCGGCGAGGAGAACGGCGGCTTCTACCTCGTCATGCAGCAGTTCGTCGGCGAGCGGCTCGGGCTGGCCGTCCAGGCGTACGGCACCGCCCAGCGGGCACTCGACCTCGCCGTGGCGTACGCCCGCGAGCGCGACACGTTCGGCAAGCCGCTCATCGCGCGCCAGGTGATCCGCCACAAGCTCGTCGAGATGCACGCCCGCACGTCGGCCGCGCGGGCCCTGACCCGGCAGGCGCTGGTCCGCTCGCTGGAGACGCCCAAGACCGACCCGTCGCTCATCCTCGACGCCGTCACCGCCAAGAACGTCGCCGTCGCCGCCGTCGAGCACGTGGTGCACGAGGCCGTGCAGGTCTTCGGCGGCATGGGCTACATGCGCGAGTCCGAGATCGACCGCCACTACCGCGACGCCCGCATCCTCGGCATCGGCGGCGGCGCCACCGAGGTGATGAAGGACCTGTCCGCGAAGCTGCTGGGCTACTGAGAGGCATGCCGTGAAGACCACCATCGACCCGACGTCGGCCGCCTACGCCGACAACCGCGCCCAGATGCTGGAGCGCGTCGCTGACCTCGCCGAGCAGCACGCGAAGGCGCTCGCCGGGGGAGGGGAGAAGTACGTCGCGCGGCACCACGCGCGCGGCAAGCTGACCGCCCGCGAGCGCATCGAGCTGCTCGTCGACCCCGACACCCCGTTCCTCGAGCTCGGCGCGCTCGCCGGCTGGGGCACCGACTTCACCGTCGGCGGCTCGATCATCACCGGCATCGGCGTCGTCGAGGGCGTCGAGTGCATGATCGTCGCCAACGACCCGACCGTGAAGGGTGGCTCGTCCAACCCCGTCACGGTCAAGAAGGGCTTCCGCGCCGCCCAGGTGGCGGAGGAGAACGGGCTGCCGACGATCAACCTCGTCGAGTCCGGCGGTGCCGACCTGCCGACGCAGAAGGACATCTTCATCCCCGGCGGCGCCAGCTTCCGCAACATCACCCGCGCGAGCGAGGACCGTCGCCCCACCGTCGCGCTCGTGTTCGGCAACTCGACCGCGGGCGGCGCCTACATCCCCGGCATGAGCGACTACGTGGTCATGGTCGACGGCGGCGCGAAGGTGTTCCTCGGCGGACCGCCGCTCGTGAAGATGGCCACCGGCGAGGAGTCCGACGACGAGTCGCTCGGCGGCGCGTCGATGCACGCGAAGACGTCGGGC
>NZ_LUNF01000281.1:0-29579 GCF_001626145.1 Aeromicrobium sp. REDSEA-S32_B7 | reverse complement strand
GCCGTGCACCACGCGCAGGTCGAGCACCCGCGGGCCCACGTGCTGCTGGTGCCCGGCTGGACGGGCAGCAAGGAGGACTTCACGCCGCTGCTCCCACTCGTCGCGGGCGCGGGGTTCTCGGTGACCGCGTACGACCAGCGCGGACAGCACGAGACGAGCGCAGACGACGCTGACGACTTCTCGTTGGGTGCACTCGCCGCCGACGCAGCCGCCCTCGCCGAGGCCCTCGGCACGACGCGCGTGCACCTGCTGGGCCACTCCTTCGGTGGACTCGTGGCGCAGACGGCGGTGATCGAGCACACCGCACGATGGGCGAGCCTGAGCCTGCTGTGCACCGGCCCCGCCGCGCTCGGCGCGAGCCCCGAGCGGCCCCTCGACGAGCTCGTCGCACGGCTCGACGGACCGGAGCCGATCGGCGACGTGTACCGCGCGCTGAAGGCGTCGAGCCTCGGCACCCACCCGCCCGAGATCGAGACGTTCCTGCTGCGCCGGTTCGAGGCGAACTCCAGGGTGGGGCTGCGCGCGTTCACCCAGCACCTGCTCGACGCCCCCGACCGCGTCGCCGAGGTCGCAGCCACCGGTCTCCCCGCGTGGGTGGGCCGAGGCGCCGGAGACGACGCGTGGCCGCACGCCGTGCAGGACGACCTCGCGGCACGACTGGGGACCACCGTGCAGGTGGTTCCCGGCGCCGACCACTCCCCCGCCGTCGAGAACCCGGTGGGTCTCGCCGCTGCCTGGCTCCCGTTCCTGGAGGACCTCTCATGAGCGACGCACCCGTCACGCGCGGCTTCGTCGGCCGTCGCCGGCCCGCGCAGTCCGACCGACTCCCGCCCGGCCAGTACGACGCGGGCCGGCAGTGGCCCGTGCTCTCCGCGGAGCCGACCCCGCAGGTCGACCTCGACCGCTGGACGCTGACGGTCGACGGCGCCGTGCTCGAGTCGCAGACCTGGGACTGGTCGGCGTTGCGCGCCCTGCCGCACGCGACGAGCACCGTCGACATCCACTGCGTCACGACGTGGTCGCGGTTCGACACCGCGTTCACCGGCGTCAGCGTCGAGACGCTGCTCGACGTCTGCGGCGTCGCCTCCGACGCGACGCACGTGGTCGCGCACACCGCGTCGGGGTACACGACCAACCTGCCGCTCGACGACGTGCGCAGCGACCGCGCCTGGGTGGTCTGGGAGGCCGACGGCGAGCCGCTGACGGCCGACCACGGCGGCCCCGTGCGTCTGCTCGTGCCGCACCTGTACTTCTGGAAGTCGGCGAAGTGGCTGACCCGTCTGGAGCTCCTCGACCACGACGAGCCCGGGTTCTGGGAGCGTGGCGGCTACCACGACCGTGGCGACCCGTGGCTCGAGCAGCGCTACCAGGGGGACCCGTGAGCAGTCAGCCCGCGGGGCCCGACCCTGTCGTCGAGAACCCCGGTGGCACGGGCTGGCAGCTGGCGACGGTGCGCGCGAAGGACCACCCGACGGAGGGCTTCGTGCGGCTGCGTCTGGAGCTGCCGGACCCGGCGCCGCACCGCGCCGGTCAGCACTACGTCGTGCGGCTGCGCGCGGAGGACGGCTACACCGCGCAGCGGTCGTACTCGACGGCGTCGGCCCCGGGAGACCGGCTGGTGGAGCTGATGGTCGAGCGGATGGACGACGGCGAGGTGTCGGGCTTCCTGCACGACGAGGTGCAGGTGGGCGACACGTTCGAGGTGCGCGGGCCGATCGGCCGCTGGTTCACCTGGGACGGTCGCGAGCGCGCGCTGGCGTTCGCCGGCGGGTCGGGCGTGGTGCCGATGGTCTCGATGCTGCGGCACGCGATCGGCACCGGGAACCCTGACGCGTTGCGGGTGGTGGCGGTGGCGAAGTCGCTGGACCGCCTCCCCTATGCCGACGAGCTGCTGGCGTCGGGCGCGTTCGTGGCGCTCACGCGCGAGAACCTCGGGGCGCGCGTGGCCGCCCCGCCCTACCCCGACGAGGTCGCGCCGCTGCTCGACGACGTCGAGGCGGCGTTCGTGTGCGGGTCGGTCGGGTTCGTCGGCTACGCCACGCGGCTGCTGCGCGAGCAGGCGTTCCCGTCCGACGCGATCCGCGTGGAGCAGTTCGGCGAGACCGGCTGACCCGCCCCCATCCCCCGACTTTTGGACACTTGCGGGGCACTCGAGGTCGCCGGAGTGCCCCGCAAGAGTCCAAAAGTGGGCGGGAGTGGGGGGTGGGGGTCAGGTGCGCTGGGTGCCGCGGAGCACGCTGCGGACGGCGCGGCGGGCGATGGGTCCGAGGCCGTCGAGCAGCTCGGCGACGGGCCGCAGCCGGGCGAGCGGGTCGTCGGCCTGCCGGCCCTCCCCGGTCCGGGTGGGCTCCATGAGCTCGATGCCGACGAAGGCCGACGCGGCGAGGTCGGTGAGCACGTCGGCGTCGAACAGCTCGCCCACGGGTGACGTCGCGAGCAGCCGCTCGAGCGTGGGGCGGACCGCGCCGGTCCAGAGCCCGATCGCCCGACCCGCGGCGGTCGCGAGGTCGGGGTTGCCGTGGGACGCGGCAAGGATCTGGCCGAGGACGGCCACGTTGCCCTCCTCGCGCTCGTCGGCACGCACCTGCTCGGCGACGTCGATGAGGCCGGCCCAGGTGGTGACCGCGTCGAGCGCGGGCCGGTGCCGGTCGACCCGCTCGCTGGTGAGCACGTGGCAGGCCTCGGCGACGAGCCCGTCGACGGTGCCGAAGTGGTAGAAGACCAGCGCCTGGTTCACGCTGCCGGTGGCGGCGATGGTGCGGGCCGACAGCTTCGCCATGCCCTGCTCGCGGATGGTCTGCATCGTGGCGTCGAGGAGTCGGCGCCGGGTGGCCAGCGTGCGGGGGTCGTCGCTCACGCACCGAGCCTAGCCGCGTGGTCGACGACGTCATCGACGTGCCGTCGTGGGGCGCAGCGCCTTCCGGAGCGTGTGGAGCACCGGCCAGGCGGAGAGCAGGCAGACCGGGACGGCGAGGACGAAGGTGAACTCGTTCCCGGGTCCGGTGAAGGCGCTGCACGCAAGGGCCAGTCCAACCAGGGTGACGGCGCAGACGAGCCAGGGCGCGACGTCGCCGAGCGGGCGGACGGCGACGAGCAGCAGGCCGGCGAGCAGGCCCGCCACGAGTCCGGTGAGCAGCCCGATCGGTACGGCGACGACCATCAGGATCAGCAGCATCGCCACCCCTTCGTCGAGGTCGGCGACGCTGACTCCGTCGAGGACGGCCCCGGACACCATCCAGCCGAGCACCACCCCCGCGGCCGTCACCGGGCCCCAGCACAGTCCTCCCAGCCAGACGCGACAGATCACGTCGGTGCCGGTGGGCGGTCGGGTGGTCGTCGGGGTGTCCATGCGTGCCTCCTTTTTTGAGCGGTCGCTCAGTTGAAGCATGACAGAGTTTGAGCAGATGCTCAAGAGCCTTCGTCGAGCTCTCGTCGATCTGCCGGCACGTCGGCCCGGCTCCTCGCCGGCCTGCGCTCCGAGAGGGCCTCGACCGGGCGACTGGCGACGGCGCTGGTCTGGGGTCTCGGGCTGTGGATGGGTGCTGGGGTGGACGCAGGATTCTGCGTTCGCGCGTCACAGGGCCAAGGATGCTTCGTTTGCTACGGGATCCCGTCGTGAAGGCAGAAGCGTTCGGCCTCGCCCGCGTGAACGAAGAATCCTGGGTGCCCTTTGCGTTGGGGAGACACGAGATTCTCCCTTCTCGCGGCACGGTCCACGAGAAGGGAGAACCCTTGCCGCCTTCAGCCTCCCCAGCGGTGGTTCTGCCACCTCACGAGCGCTCAGGAGGTGGCGGATCCACCGCCGAGGGGTCAGCCGAGGAGGCGCTCGTACTCCCCCGGGTCGGTGAGGTTGGCGCCGAGGTGGAAGGCCGACGACTTGCCTGTTCCGTGGTAGTCGCTGGAGCCGGTGACGACGAGGTCGAGGGCGCGGGCGACGTCGCGCAGGCCGCGGCGGGCGACGTCGTCGTGGTCGACGTGGTCGACCTCGATGCCGTCGAGGCCGAGGGCCGCCAGCTCCTCGAAGGCGTCGGCCGTGAGCACGCGGTCGCTGCCACGCGACCACGGGTGGGCGACCACCGCCTGGCCGCCGGCGTCCTTCAGCAGCCGCACCGCGCCGAGCAGCGGAGCGGCGTAGCGCTCGACGTACGCGCGGCCGCGACTGTTCAGCCAGCCCTGGAACGCCTCGTCACGGTGACCGATGTAGCCCTTCGCGACCATCGCGTCGGCGATGTGCGGACGACCCGACGCCGCCGCGGCTCCCGACTGCAGCGCGACGTCCTCCTCGGTGATGTCGATGCCGTGCTCGGCCAGCCGGGCGAGGATGCGCGGCAGGCGCTGGTCACGGCCCCCCAGCACCCGCTCCAGCTCCTCGACCAGGGGCGGGTGCGCCGGGTCGAAGGCGTAGCCCAGCAGGTGCACGCTCTCGCCGTGGAACGTCGTGGAGATCTCGATGCCCGGCACCACCACGACACCCTCCCGCTCGCCCGCAGCACGCGCCTCGTCCCAGCCGGTGGTCGCGTCGTGGTCGGTCAGCGCCACGACGTCGAGCCCGGCGAGCGCCGCGTTGACCACCAGCTCGGCGGGCGTGTCGGTCCCGTCGGAGCGGTTGGAGTGGGTGTGGAGATCGATCCTCACGAGGTCAGGCTAGAGGGTCGGGCCGACGTTCCAGCGCTGCACCACGGGCTGGCCGCGGTCGTCGCCCAGCACGGAGTAGGTCGCGGTGTCGAGGTCGAAGATGCGCCCGTCCTGCACGGGCAGGCCCAGCCAGCGCGCCGCCAGCACCCGCAGGCTGTGCCCGTGGGCGAAGACGAGCACCCGGCCGCCCGTCGCGCGCACGCGCTCGACCACCCGGTCGAGCCGGGCCCCCACCTCGTCGGGGGTCTCGCCACCTGGCACCGGGTGGTCCCAGATGGTCCAGCCCGGCACCGACTCGCGGATCTGCGGCGTCGTGAGTCCCTCGTAGTCGCCGTAGTCCCACTCGGCGAGGTCGTCCTCGACCGTCGCCTCCGTGAAGCCGGCCAGCGCGGCCGTGCGTCGCGCGCGGAGCCGGGGACTGGTGAGCACGAGGTCGAAGTCGACGTCCGCCAGCGCGGGAGCGAGGGCCTTCGCCGTCGCCTCGCCCGCCGCGGTCAGCTCGATGTCGGTGCGGCCCGTGTGCCGACCCGCCAGGCTCCACTCGGTCTGCCCGTGCCGCACCAGGACCAGGGTGGCACCCATCAGCGCGGCACCAGGGCCCAGAGGTCGAGGTCGAGCAGCACGCCCTCGGCGTACTTCCCGTCGTCACCGCGCAGCGTCGTCGTCTCGTCGCGTCCCTTGGTGGCGACGAGCCGCAGCCGCAGGGCCCCCACCCCGGTGCCCTTCCAGGCTGCCGGGGCGGCCTTGTCGAGCACCTCCGACCAGGCGTACACGGTGTCGCCGGCGAACGCGGGCGCCACGTGCGAGCCGGCGTTGATCGCGGCGACGAGCTGCGCGTTCGCCAGCCCGTTGAAGGACAGGGCACGGGCCAGCGAGATCACGTGGCCGCCGTACACGAGTCGTCGACCGTCGGGGCGGGCCTCGGTGTTGAAGTGCACCTTGGCCGTGTTCTGCCACAGCCGGGTGGCCATCATGTGCTCGGACTCGCTGAGCGTGACGCCGTCGACGTGGTCGATGGTCTCGCCGACCGTGTAGTCGTCGAAGCGGTGCGGCTCGCCGGCCGCGGTGGTGTCGTAGGCCGAGAAGTCCAGGCCGGCGGGCAGCACGAGGTCGTCGGGCGCGACGACGTCGGCCACCTCGGGCACCACGGTCTCCGGGGCGGGTGCGTCGGCGTCACGTTTGTGCACCATGACCCAGCGCACCCAGTCGAGCGCGACCTCGCCCCGCTGGTTGGTGGCGGTCGAGCGGACGTAGACGACGCCCGTGCGGCCGTTGGAGTTCTGCTTGAGGCCGATGACCTCCGAGCTCGTGCGCAGCGTGTCGCCGGTGAGCACCGGACGGTGGAATCGGCACTCGGCGTAGCCGAGGTTCGCGACGGCGTTGAGCGAGACGTCGGGCACGGTCTTGCCGAACGCGACGTGGAACGCCACCAGGTCCTCGACGGGGTGCTCGGGGAGACCCACGGAGGCCGCGAACTCCGCCGACGACGGGATCGCGAACCGGGTCGGGTAGATGGCGCCGTACAGCGCGCGGTCACCGTCGGTGATCGTGCGGGGCGTCGCGTGCTCGATCACCTGCCCGACGTGGAAGTCCTCGAAGAAGTTGCCGGGGTTGGTCTTGGTCATGGCTCTCCTGGGTGGCGCCCCACCGCCGTCGGCGGGGCGGAGGGGCACGGCGCGGGGCCGCGGGACGGTCAGGCGAAGGGGTTCTGGCGCGCCTCGGGCAGATCGGCGATGAGCTCCTGCGCCCGCGCGCGGTGCTTGTGCTCGACCAGCACCTCGTACTTCGTGGCCACGACGCTGCTGACGGAGCTGAAGTCGCGACGGCCGCGGGTGGCGGCGTAGCCGAGCAGAGCCCAGACCACGCCGAACACGATGCCGATGCCGAGCCCGCCGACGACGCTCTGCAGCAGGGTGCTCTCGCTGCTGAAGAGGCTCAGCAGCAGGCCGACGAACACGCCGAGCCATGCGCCCGAGGCGGCACCGGCGCCGGCCACGCGGCTGGTGGTGAGTCGCCCGGTGACACGCTCGACCTGCTTGAGGTCGGTGCCGACGACGAGGAGGTTCTGGACGGGGAACTCCTGGTCGGACAGGTGGTCGACGACCTTCTGCGCCGTGGCGTAGTCGTCGTAGACGCCGAGCGACTGCGGGAACTCGAGCGTGAAGAGACCCTGGTTGACGGGAGGCATGTCGCCAGTCTAGGACGCAGCGTCCGGCTCGCCCGCGGACCTCCGACCTGCGGACGCGCGTTCAGGACCAGCTGGAGCGCAGCAGCGTCACGACGTCGAGCGGGGTGGTGCCGTAGGCCGACGTCAGCGCCGCCTCCCCCGCGGCCGACGTCGACGCGACGACCGTCGCCGGGCCGAACCACCGCGCCCAGGCGTGCTCGAACGCACGGCGCCGTGCGACGTTGCGCGCCAGCTCCGTCGGCACGGCGTACCAGGTGCGCGCCACAGGTCGAGCACGGCCGAGCAGCACGCGCCAGCCCGTGCCTGCGGTAGGCGGCGGCGCCTGGTGACGCGCGACCAGCCACCGAGGCGCGACGAGGGGCCCCAGCAGCTCCTCCAGGAGGTCGACGAAGGTCGACGCCGTGGCCGCATCGGCGTCCAGCTCGAACCGATACGTGCCGGTCGCGTCGACCACCGCACGCACCCCCACCGCCCCGGGGCCGCCGAGACCGCCCTGGGACATGGCGTCGGCCACGACCCACGCGTGGGCCGCGAGGCCCGGGTCGCGGGCGGCCTCGCGCGCGGCGTCCCACGGCTCCAGCCGTGCGGAACGGCCGGTGGACACGACACCGTCCTCGCCGATCCGCGCCCATGGTGGCTCGGGTGCGGGCATCGTCGCGGGTTCCGCGCCGTCGCTCCGCCCGACGTCGTCCGGGCGCACGCGGATCGCTCGCCGGACCTCGTCGCGGTACGGCTCGCCGACGCGCCAGCGGGCCCGCACGACGTCGCGCTCCCCAGCGCGTTGCGTCATGTCGAGCGCGACGACGTCGAACAGGTCGGGATCGGGCGGGACGAAGGGCGAGAAGCGGGCGTCCACGTGCGCGACGCCGGAGACGACCTGACCGTCGTCGTCGACGCCGAAGTAGCCGTCGTGCTTGCGCACGAAGCGGCGCCAGTCGGAGTCGCCGCCCGGGTGCTCTGGGGCGACGCAGACGACGCTCCACGTCGTGGCGACCTTGTCGGGCCAGGTCGGGTCGGTGCGCAGCGCCCGACCGCGCGTCTGGGTCACGGCCGACGTCGTCGACGCGGTGGACAGGTCGACCAGCGTCGAGACCCGCGGCGCGTCCCAGCCCTCGCCGAGCAGGGCGCGGGTGCCGACGAGCACGTCGCAGTGGCCGTCCTGGAAGGCCCGCGTGACCAGCGGCGTCCACCGTCGGCTGGTCCATGGGCCGACGAGACGGTGGAGCCGGTCCTCGGCGCCCTCGAGCGGCTCGGTGCGCAGCTCGAGGTCCGGGGCGATCCGGCCCAGCACCTCGACGAGACGCCGCGCCGTGGCGTCCCCGGCCGCGACGGTGCGTCCGGTGAGCAGCACCGGCTCGAAGCCGCCGCCGAGGAGGGCGTCCATGACCTCCAGCGCCGACCCGTGCTCGGCGGGGGCGTCGCGGAGCACGAGTGACGACGTGGGTGAGGCTCGCTCGTGGTCGCAGACGACGACCGCGCGCAGCCGCTCGCCCAGCGCGTCCCGCTCGGCCTGCAGCACCGCGGCGGCCGCCCGCATCTTGCCGGCGCTGCGCGAGAGCACGCGGTCGACCGAGGACCCCGCCCCGCTGACCCCACGCCGCGTGACGCGGAACCCGATGCCGGGCATGGCCCGGCGCAGGTCCTCGAGCACGCTGCGGTCGGCGTCGACGTCGCTGCGGGCGAGGCAGCCGCGCACCCAGTCGTCGACGAGCCGCGCCCAGTCCTCGGCGGTCAGGTCGGTGCGATGCTGCTCGCGCAGGACGGCGTCGCGCGGGAGGTCGAGCAGGTCGGCGTGCACGAGCCGGAGCACCGCCGTGGCCAGGGCCGGCTCGTCGCGCTCGAACGTGGTCCACGGGACGGGCAGCTCGCCGATCCTCCGGTCGAACCAGGTCAGCAGCGGCACGGAGCCGTACCCGGGGCTCAGGAGCTCCGTCGTCAGCTCGGCGAACCGCACGGCCGACGACGCGAGCCACGCCTCCTCCTCGGCGGAGGGCCGCACCAGCCAGGCCAGCTCCGCGAACGGGGCGAGGTCGCCCTCGCGGACCGCCGCGGGGATCGAGGCCTGGTAGGCGAGGTCGCCGAACAGCTCCTCGACCTGCTCGGCCTGTCGACGGGTGAGCACGCCCGGCGGCGTGGCCGTGAGACCGAGGACCAGCACGTCCTCGAGCGGGTCGAGCACCTCGCGCAGCAGGGCGCCCCAGGTCTCGAGGAGGTGGTGGCACTCGTCGAGCACGACGGTCAGCGGACCTGCCTCGCGCAGTGCGGCCACGAGCGCGCGTCCGTTCTCGTGCAGCCGGTCCACGAGCGGACCCGACCCACCTGCCGACGCCTCCGCGTCGTCGTCCTCGTCGTGAGCACGACAGCCCGACGCCCCTCGGCGGCGAGCCGCGCCGCCACCAGCTCCGTCCCGAGCACGGTCTTGCCCGCGCCAGGCGGCAGCGACACCCAGGACCTGCGCCGACCGGCGGCGCGCGCCCGCTCGAGAGCGTCGAGCGCCTCGGCCTGGAAGCGGCGCAGCGCGAACGGGCCGGTCATGCGCCCATCATCGCGCCGCGGTCCGCTCAGGTCGCCGGGACGTGCCGCTGCAGGAACGCGAGCTCGTCGCGGACCGTCGTCTCGAACTCCTCGCCCACGTAGATGTCGAAGTGTCCGGTGTCGCGGCGCACCACCTCGCCCTGCGGCGCCTTGGCGACGTGCTTGAGCGTCGCCCTCGCCGGCGCCACCGTGTCGCGCTCGCACACGACGAAGAGCGCCGGGCAGCGCAGCCGCCGCGCCTTCGCCCCGGGCCGGCCGAGCGCGATGTCGAGCGCCACGCGGGCGGCGACCTCGTTGCGGAAGGTCGAGCCCTCCTCCACCAGCGCCAGGTAGCCGGGCACGGCGTCGGGGGCCGTCATCAGCGCGACCGTGCCCGGCTCGCCGGCCAGCGGGATGCTGCGGGGGCGACGCCCGAACCAGCTGCCCACGAGGTCGCTGAGCGCCCGCAGCGTCACGCGCAGCGACGTGAGGGGGGCGACGGCCAGGCTGGAGGCCAGCCCGTCGGTGTACGGGCACTGCGACACGACGGCCGCGACCGACGGGTCGTCGGCGGCCACGGCGATGACGTGCCCGCCCGAGAACGACGAGCCCCACAGCACGGTGCGGGAGGCGTCGACGCCGGGCAGCGTGCGCGCGAACGCGACGGCGGCCGCCCAGTCCTGCCGCTGACGACGCACGGACAGCAGCTGGCGCGGCTGTCCGTCGCTGGCCCCGAAGTGGCGGTAGTCGAAGACCAGGCAGACGTACCCGGCGTCGGCGAACCGCTCGGCGAACGCGTCGAGCCGCATCTCCCGGACGCCGCCCAGGCCGTGCGCCATGACGATCACAGGTCGAGCCGCTCCCCCGTCGCCGTCCGGCCGATAGAGCCAGGCGGCGACGGTGGTGCCCTGCGACGCGAACGTGACGTTCTCGCGCACGCTCATGTCAGAGCTTGTAGTCCTTGAGCAGCGCGCGCCCGATGATCATCTTCTGGATGTCGGACGTGCCCTCGCCGATGAGCATGAACTTGACCTCACGCATGAGGCGCTCGATCTCGTACTCCTTGGAGTAGCCGTAGCCACCGTGGATCCGGAAGGAGTCCTCGACGACCTCGTTGGCGTACTCGCTCGCGAGCATCTTGGCCATGCCGGCCTCGACGTCCATGCGCTTGCCGGTGTCCTTCAGCCTCGCGGAACGGACCATCATCGCGTGGATGGTCTCGACCTTCGTGGCCATCTCGGCGAGGCGGAACAGCACGGCCTGGTGGTCGGCGATCTGCTTGCCGAAGGTCTTGCGCTGCTGCGCGTAGGCGATCGCGAGCTCGAAGCCGCGGATCGCGAGGCCGCAGGCGCGGGCCGCGACGTTGACGCGGCCGACCTCGACGCCGTCCATCATCTGGAAGAAGCCCTTGCCCGGCTCGCCGCCGAGGATCTGGTCAGCGGAGATCTGGTGGTCCTCGAGGATGAGCTCGGTCGTCTCGACGCCCTTGTAGCCCATCTTGGCGATCTTGCCGGGGACGGTGACGCCCTGGGCGGTCTCGCCGAAGCCCGGCTCCTTCTCCACGAGGAAGGTCGTCATGTTCTTGTAGACGGAGTCGGCACCCTCGTCGGTCTTGCAGAGCACCGCCACGAGCGTGGAGGTGCCGCCGTTGGTCAGCCACATCTTCTGGCCGGTGATCGAGTAGGAGCCGTCGTCCTTCTTCGTCGCCTTCGTCGAGACGGCCGAGACGTCGGAGCCGAGGCCCGGCTCGGACATCGAGAACGCGCCGCGGACCTCGCCGACTGCCATCTTCGGGAGGTACTTCTGCTTCTGCTCCTCGGTGCCGTGCTGCTGCAGCAGGTAGGCGACGATGAAGTGCGTGTTGATGACGCCGGAGACGCTCATCCAGCCGCGAGCGATCTCCTCGACGACCAGCGCGTAGGTCAGCAGCGACTCGCCGAGACCGCCGAACTCCTCAGGGATCGTCAGGCCGAAGACGCCGAGCTCCTTGAGCCCCTCGATGATCTCGGTCGGGTACTCGTCGTCGTGCTCGAGCTGCTGGGCGACCGGGATGATCTTCTCGTCCACGAAGTCGCGGATCGTCTCGAGGATCGCGGTCTGCTCCTCGGTGAGGTTCTCGGTGCTGGCGAGGCGTCCCATGCGTTGTTCCTCCGTCTCGTGGGTGACACGCCGACGATACCCGCGAGTAACGTCCAGCACCGCAGGACTCCCCGTGAGCCGTCGCACAGGACGCCGACGGGCCCGTCCACCCGACGGGTGTCGCGCCGTCAGGCCACGGGCTCGACCGGCTCGGTCGGCGCCCGTCGGGCCCGGACGACCACGGCGAGGCCCACCAGCACCAGCAGCAGCCCGACGTACACGCCGGCGGGCGGCGCCTGGCCGAGGAAGACCGCGGCCAGCAGGGCCGCGCCGGGCACCTCGAGCAGCAGGACGAGCGAGATGACGGTCGGGCTCATGACGGCCAGCAGGTGGTTGAACAGCGAGTGGCCGAGCAGCTGCGCGCACACCGTCACCGCGGCCAGCAGCAGCCACACGTGCGCGTCGTAGCCGACGAAGGAGGCACCGGTCGCGAGGCAGCCGACCGCGAGCACCGCGGCGCACGTGCCGTAGCAGAACGTCGTGTAGTGGGTCGTGCTGAGCCGACGTCGCGCCGACTCCCCCGCCACCAGGTACAGCGCGGCGCCGAGCCCGCCGACCACCGCGAGCAGGTCGCCGAGCAGCGCCCGGCGCGAGACCGTCAGGTCGACACCGGACACGACCAGGACGCCGACCGACGCGACGACGCAGCCGATCAGCACCGCACGTCCGGGACGCACGCCGCGCAGTCGGTCGACGAGCACCACCCAGACCAGCTGGGTGCAGGTGAGCGCGGTCGCCGCGGCCACGGTCGTGAGCTTCAGCGCCCCGACCCAGGCGGCGAAGTGCACCGCCAGCATGACCCCCGCGAACACGGTGCCCCGCAGGTCGGCCCAGCGCAGGCCCGTGAGCGCGGTACGGCTCCGCACCGCGAACGGCGTGAGCACCGCGGTCGCGGCGGCGTTGCGCCAGAGGGCGATGACGAGGGCCGGCGCCGCGGTGGCCGCCATGAGCGGCCCCGACGCGCTGACCCCCAGCAGCCCGACGACGACGAGCAGCCAGGTCACGGGGCCCGCCGCCGACGCAGCATCACGACTGATCCGCCGACGAGGGCGACCACGACGAGTCCCGCGACGGCGAGGAGCCACGACGCGGGCCCGGCGTCGTCGGTGGCGGCCTCCGCCCGCGGCTCGGGCTCCACGTAGGCCGGCACCCCCGCCTCCTCCCCCGCGACCGACGTGGTCAGGGTCAGCGGCACCTCCCCGACCTCCTCCGCGGTCGCGGCGGAGGTGGGCAGCACCGTCACCGAGCACCAGGCGTCGCCGGCGAGCTGGAACGCGCGCACCGTGTCCGAGCTCGACTCACGGTTGCGCAGCACCACGGGCGGCGACGCCGCGTGCAGGTCGAGGGCCCGGTCGCCCCGCCACTGGGCGCGGGCCGTGCGCGCGGAGGAGTCGTCGGCCAGGGTCTTCATCGCCCCGTACACGCGCACCTGGGCGGTCACGCCGACCGCGCGCCCGAAGGCGCGGGCCGCGCGGTCAGAGGTGCCGAGGGTCGCGTCGCAGACGGCGGAACGGCCCCAGCCCACGTCGGGCAGGCGGTAGAACAGGGTCTCGCCGGGCAGCACGGTGTCCTCGTAGGTGCCGGGCGGCGTCGGGGGTGCCGACGAGAAGTTCGGGCCGCCCACCACGGGCACGGCGTCCGCGGCGGCACGTCCGGCCTGGACCTCGTCGGAGAAGCCGCTCGCCCGTCCGAAGGCCGCAGGCAGGGCGGAGGCGTCCTCGACCTCGGGCTCGGTCCGCACGAGCAGCTCCAGGCCCTGGACCTCCTCGTTGTTCGAGGTCACCGTGGCGACGTACGGACCTCCGCCGCAGTCCTCCCGGTCGGTGGCGGACAGCGTGAGGGCCGCGGCGATCGGCGCGCCCCCGTTGCTCGCACCCTGGGCGGTCTCCCGCGCCGGCGACCCGCACGGCGTGCCGTCCGCGGACACGACCCCGACCTCGACCGAGGAGACCCCGGTGAACCCCCGCGTTGGCAGGGTCGCGGCCGCGACGTGGAACGTCCCGCGGCCCGGGTCGGGCAGGCGGTAGTGCTCGGGGCCGGAGTCGCCCACCGTGTCGAGCCACTGGCCGTCGGTCACCGCGGGGGCGTCCTTTCGCGTCGTGCCGCCCTCCACCGGGCGACCGGCGGGTGCGTAGCCGCGGGCGGCGCGCACCGACGTCCGGGTCAGGGTGTCCTGCAACCGGCTCACGTCCTGCACGTCGTAGTAGGTGCCACCGCCCGCCGAAGCGATGCAGGTGAGCTGGGCGCGCGAGGCCGGGTCGACCTGCAGCCCGACGACGTCGACGTAGAAGTCGGCGCCCTTCTTGCGCAGGTCGGCGGCCACCTCGCACGGGTCGCCACCGCAGTTCTCCTCCCCGTCGGACACGAGCACGATGCTGCGGGGTCCCTCGGTGGGCAGGTCGCCGTACGCCTGGCGCAGCGAGTAGGCGATGGGGGTGTTGCCGAGCGGACGCAGCCGGTCGACGCCGGCCCGCAGCGCGCCCCGATCGGTTCGCGCCACCGGGGCGAGGAGCTCGGTGTCCTCGCACGAGCCGGGGCCTTCGCTGATGGTCGACCCGTAGACGCGCAGACCGACCTGCGCGTCGTCCGGAAGGTCCTCGACCACGGCGCGGAGCCCGGCCTTGGCCTCCGTCATCCGCGTCGCCCCGGCCCCGCCGGGCTCCTTCATCGACCCCGAGCCGTCCAGCACAAGGACGACCGCGCCGCCGCCCTGGGCGGGCCGGTCCTCGCTCGGCGCGGCCGCTCCGGCGCCGACCAGCGTCGACCAGGCGAGCAGCAGCGTGACGCCGACGGACAGCGGCATGAGGGACCCGCGGGACATGGCCGCGAGTCTAGGCCCACGCGGCACGGCCACGGCGCGGCCGACGGCGTCGCCGACTCATCCCCAGGCGGTCTCCAGCTCGGCCAGCGACGTCTCCAGGTGCGTGAGCAGCCGCTGCAGGTGCGGCACGCTCGTGCGGCAGCCGATGATGCCGAAGTCGAGGTACTTGTCGCGGCTGCAGAGCGTGACGTTCACGGCCTGTCCGTCGAGCACGATCGAGACCGGGTAGAGCCCGTCGAGCTGGGCGCCGTTGAAGTACATCGGCTGCTTCGGACCGGGCACGTTGGAGATGACCACGTTGAACGGCGGGTGCGTCATGCGCACGAAGCCCGGGACGGGCGTGAGCGCGAGCGGCGCCATCTGCAGCGCCGAGAAGGCGAGGATCTGGATCGGGGTCAGCCCGCCGAGGATCTTCTTCGCGCGTCGCGAGGAGTAGGCGATCTCCTCCAGGCGGGTGGCACCGTTCTCGACGTCGGTCGCGAGGTTGACCACGATGACGCCCACGGAGTTGCCGCCGTCGCCCGCCTGGCCCGCCGACTCGGCGCGCAGCGCGAGGGAGACCGGGACCATCGCGGTCATCGGCTCGTCCGGCAGGGCGTTCTGCTCGAGCAGGTACTCGCGCAGCGCACCGGAGACCATCGCGAGCACGACGTCGTTGAGGGTCGTCGCCGACGACTTCGCGACCCGGCGGATCCGTTCGATCTCCCACGACTGCGCGGCGAAGCGACGCGCCCCGCCCACCGGTCCGTTGAGGATCGTGCGCGGCGCCCGCGGAAGGGTGACGTCGCCCTCGCGGACGATCTGGTTGACGATCTTCATCGACGCGGGCAGGAGACCGGCGACGTCCTCCGCGACCGAGAGTCCGCCCCGCAGCAGGCCGAGCGGGTCCGGGAAGCGCCGGGCGACCTCCGACGACGGACGCCGGCGCGGGGCCAGCGCCCACGGGGGCACGCAGTCGCGGGCGTCCGGGTCGTCGCTGAGGCTGCGCTGCAGCAGCCGCAAGGCCGAGACGCCGTCGACCATCGAGTGGTGGATCTTGCTGTACACGGCGAACCGGCCGTCCTGGAGGCCCTCGACGACGTGCGCCTCCCAGAGCGGTCGGTGCCGGTCCAGCAGCGACCCGTGCCAGCGCGACGTCAGCTGCAGGAGCTCGCGGATGCGTCCCGGCGGCGGCACCGCCGAGTGCCGCACGTGGTAGTCCAGGTCGATCGCACCGTCCTGGGCCCACCACGTCTGTCCGGCCAGCCCGACCGGCTCCGCCGGCCGCTTGCGGAAGGTCGGCGAGACCTCCTGCACCGATCGGAACCCCTCCACGAGCTCGCGCACGAACTCCGGCCCGGCGCCCTCCGGCGGCCGGAACAGCTGCAGCCCACCCACGTGCATGGGGTGCTCTCGGGACTCCGCCAACAGGAACATGGAGTCCGTGGGGGGCATGAAGGGCATGCGATCAATCTCCTGCGGCAGACGGGGCGGTGGCGCTAACGTAACGATTTCGTGTGGCGTAGGTCACCGGGTGTGACATATTCGTGAACGTCGCATGACGAGGGGAGAGTCCGATGGTCAGCACGAGGGAGCGCAGCACGGCTCGTACGCACGGTGCCGGGCACCTGGCGGTCGCCGCCGACGCCCGGTACTTCGAGGGCGCCAGCCTGCAGTCGCGGGCTCTCGGCCTCGGACTGCGGCACAC
This sequence comes from Aeromicrobium sp. REDSEA-S32_B7, assembly GCF_001626145.1. NCBI lineage: Bacteria > Bacillati > Actinomycetota > Actinomycetes > Propionibacteriales > Nocardioidaceae > Aeromicrobium > Aeromicrobium sp. REDSEA-S32_B7. The sequence goes on along the minus strand of NZ_LUNF01000281.1, from coordinate 13,595 downwards.
CGTGCGTCCCGTCCTCGACCTCTGGACGCGGCTGCCGTTCGACCTGTTCCCGCCGAACCTGCTGGAGCACGCCGCCCGGCTGCTGCCCGTCCACGAGGGCACCAGCTGGCGGACCGTCGACCTCGCGCGCTGCGGCAGCGAGCTGCTCTCGGCCAAGGACGTGCGCGACATCCACGGCGGCAACCCGCGCGTCATCCTCTACTTCCACGGCGGGGCCTTCCTGACCTGCGGGCTGAACACCCATCGTCGGCTCGTCTCGCGCATCTCGCACGCCTCCGGCCAGCCCGTGCTCAACGTCGGCTACCGGCAGATGCCGTACGAGCCGATCGCCGAGTCGGTCGCCGACGGCGTCGACGGCTTCCGCTGGCTGCTCGAGCAGGGCTACCGGCCCGAGGACGTGACGATCGCCGGCGACTCCGCCGGCGGCTACCTCGCGTTCAGCGTCGCGCGCGCCGTGCTCGACCAGGGGCTCGGCCGCCCGGCGGGCGTCGTGGCCATCTCGCCGCTGCTCGACGTCGACGTCGCGCGCAAGCGCCAGCACCGCAACGCCGACCGCTGCCAGACCTTCCCGCTGCGGGCGCTCGAGAAGTTCACCGACGTCGCGCTGCGCATGGACACCCGCCGCGGCATCAACGGCCAGCGGGTCTGCCCCGTCGACATGCCGCTGGAGGACATGCCGCCGGCGCTGATCCAGATCGGGTCCCGCGAGATCCTGCTCGCCGACGCCGAGCACATGGCCGCACGCCTGGTCCAGGCCGGGGTGCCCGTGGACCTGCAGGTGTGGGACCGCCAGGTCCACGTCTTCCAGGCCGCGGCCTCGTGGGTGCCGGAGGCGCGGGCGGCGATCGAGGAGATCGGCGACTTCGTGACGGGCCTGGCCGACCAGGACTCCGCCGCCGACGGCTCGCGCGGCACCGCCACCAGCACGACCGCCGCCACCACCACGGGCGCAACCGCCCGCCGCGGTCGACGCACGGGCGTCGCGGCGGTCTGAGCCCACCGCGACGGCCCCGACGTCGCCGCGTCCGAGCCCTCGTGCGACGGGCGCCCCTGCGGTCCAGCGGGTACGGTCGAACGTGACCGCAGGCACGCACCGGGAGGCAGCATCGTGAGCAACGGGACGGCAGGGCCGGGCACCGCACCGGTCGTCGAGGGGTTCGGCGCGCAGGACGACAGCGAGCTGGAGATCCACTCCCCCAAGGACGCGGCGGCGGGCGTCACGGCGGTCAAGGTGTCGATGGAGCGCGCGCTGTCCCACATGGGTCCGAAGCGCACCGCCCAGACCCTGCTCAAGCTCAACCAGGCCGACGGGTTCGACTGCACGTCGTGCGCCTGGCCCGACCCCGACCCCGAGGCCCGGCACACGGCCGAGTTCTGCGAGAACGGCGCGAAGGCCGTCGCCGAGGAGGCCACCACGGACCGGGCGACGCCCGAGGTGTTCGCCCGCTACTCGATCGCCGAGCTCGACTCCCACGACGAGTACTGGCTGGGCCAGCTCGGCCGCATCACGCACCCGATGGTCAAGCGACCCGGCGGCACGCACTACGAGCCCATCGAGTGGGACGACGCGTTCGCCCTCGTCGCCGAGCACCTCAACGGTCTCGCGTCCCCCGACGAGGCCGTCTTCTACACGTCCGGGCGCGCGTCGAACGAGTCGGCGTTCACCTACCAGCTGTTCGTCCGCGCGTTCGGCACGAACAACCTGCCCGACTGCTCGAACATGTGCCACGAGTCGACGAGCGTCGCGCTCGCGGAGTCGATCGGCATCGGCAAGGGCAGCGTGAGCCTGCGCGACCTCTACGACGCCGAGCTGATCGTCATCGCCGGGCAGAACCCCGGCACGAACCACCCGCGCATGCTCTCGGCGCTGGAGATCGCGAAGCGTCGCGGCGCCAAGATCCTCGCGATCAACCCGCTGCGCGAGGCCGGACTGGTCAACTTCCGCAACCCGCAGAAGCCGAGGGGCGTCGTGGGTCGCGGCACCGACATCGCCGACCTGCACCTGCCCGTGCGCATCAACGGCGACCTCGCCCTGTTCCAGGCGTTCGGCCACCTGCTCGAGCAGTGGGGCGCGATCGACCGGGAGTTCGTCGAGCAGTACACCGACGGCTACGACGCGTGGGTCGAGCACGTGCGCGCCCTCGACTGGGACGTCGTGCTGGCCGCCACCGGCCTCTCCCGCGAGCTGATCGAGCGCGCGGCACGGATGATCGAGGCCTCCGGCGCGACCATCTACTGCTGGGCGATGGGCCTGACGCAGCACCGCAACTCCGTGGCCACCATCAAGGAGGTCACGAACCTCGCGCTCGTGCGTGGCGACATCGGCAAGCGCGGCGCCGGCCTGTGCCCGGTGCGCGGCCACTCCAACGTGCAGGGCGACCGCACGATGGGCATCTGGGAGAAGTCGCCCGACACCTTCCTCGACGCGCTCCAGGCCGAGTTCGGCTTCGACCCGCCGCGCGAGCACGGGCTCGACGTCGTCGACGCCGTCCGCGCCCTGCGCGACGGGAAGGCCAAGGTGTTCATGGGTCTCGGCGGCAACTTCGTGCACGCCGTCTCCGACACCGACGTCGCCGCCGACGCGCTGCGCAGCGCCGACCTCACGCTGCACGTGTCGACCAAGGTGAACCGCTCGCACCTGGTCACGGGCGACACCGCGCTCATCCTGCCGACCCTGGGACGCACCGAGGTCGACGAGCGGGCCACCGGTCCGCAGTTCGTCTCGGTCGAGGACTCGATGTCGTCGGTGCACGCCTCGCGCGGACCGCTCGAGCCGGCCAGCCCGCACCTGCGCTCGGAGACGGCCATCGTCTGCGGCATCGCCCGGGCGACGCTGCGCCAGGCCGACGGCACCGACCGCCACGGCATCGACTGGGACGCGATGGCGGAGGACTACAGCATCATCCGCGGCCACATCTCCCGCGTCGTGCCCGGCTGCGAGGACTACGAGCGCAAGGTCGACCGACCCGGCGGCTTCGTGCTCCCGCACCCACCGCGCGACTCCCGCTCCTTCCACACCTCCACGGGCAAGGGTCGGATCGCGGTCTCGCCGGTCGAGGTGCTGCACGTGCCGGAGGGGCACCTGCTCCTGCAGACGCTGCGCAGCCACGACCAGTTCAACACCACCATCTACGGGATGAGCGACCGCTACCGCGGCATCGAGAACGGCCGACGCGTCGTCCTCGTCCACCCCGACGACATCGAGGCGCTCGGCTGGCGCGACGGTGACGTGGTCGACCTCGTCACCCACTGGACGGACGACGACGTCGACCGGGTCGCCCCCGGGTTCCGGATCGTCTCCTACGAGACCCCGCGCGGCACGGCGGCGGCCTACTACCCGGAGACGAACCCGCTGGTGCCGCTGGACTCCGTCGCCGAGCACAGCAACACGCCGACGTCGAAGTCGGTCGTCGTCCGGCTCGTCCCGACCGCCGTCGGCGGCGTGGGCGAGGGCGCGGACGGGTCGCAGCACCCGGTCGGCGCGGACGGCGAGCACCGGTCGCGCCCGCAGCCGGAGCCCCTGCACCTGTCGTGACCGCCTCCACCCCGAGTCGCTCCCTCCAGGCCGTGGTCCTGGCCGGTGGCACCAGCCAGCGCTGGGACGGCCAGGACAAGACCCAGCTCGTCGTCGGCGGCAGGCCCCTGCTCGACCACGCGCTCGCGGCGCTGCCCGACGACACCGAGGTCGTCGTCGTCGGGCCGCCGCGCCCGACGTCGCGCCCGGTCGGGTGGACGCGGGAGGAGCCCGCCGGCTCGGGACCCGCGGCCGGCGTCCAGGCCGGTCTGCGGGCACTCGCGCCGGGCGCGCCCGTCGTGGTGCTCGCCGCCGACCTGCCCCGGGCGGCCGAGCTCGTCGACGCCCTGCTGGACGCCCCACGCCCAGGCGGGGCGCTCGTCGTGGCCGACGGCACGGGCCGGGCCCACTGGACCTCGGCACTGCTCTCCGCGGAGGCCGCCGACGTGGTGCGCGGGCTGCCCGACCTCGTCGACGCGTCGCTGCGACGCCTCTTCGACCACCTCGACGTCACGCTGGTCCCCTCCCCCGACGGCGCCACGCACGACCTCGACTCCCCCGCCGACCTCGACGCCCTGCAGGAGGACCATTGATGAGCGACCGCGACGAGACGATGCTGGCCTGGTGGCGCGAGCTGTGCGCCGAGCTGGGCGTCGACGACCCGGGCACCGACGTGGAGCGGGTCCTCGACCTGGCCGCCGTCGCCGCGCACGCGGTCGTGCGCCCCGCGGCCCCGCTCACCACGTTCCTGGCCGGCTACGCGGCGGGGCTGGCGGGCGGTGGGGACGACGCCGTCCGTCGCGCCGTCGCGCAGGCCCAGCTCCTCGCCGAGGTCCGCGGCGGCGACCAGGACGACAGCAGCGGGTCGCCCTCATGACCAAGCCCGTCCAGCGACGCCGGATCCAGCACGTCGAGGTCGGCGTGGGCGTGACGCCGCGGCACGACTCGCTCGCCGCCGAGGAGCCGCTCGAGATCCGCGTGGCCGGCGCGTCGTTCGCGGTGACCATGCGCACCCCCGGCCACGACTTCGACCTGGTGGCCGGCTTCCTCGTCTCCGAGGGCGTCGTGGCGCGCACCGACCAGCTGCACGCCATGCGGTACTGCGCACCGGAGCAGGACGAGAACACCTACAACGTCATCGACGTCGGCGTCAGCGGTCCCGGAGCGCACGTCGCGGCCAGCCGCGAGCGGCACGTCTACACGTCGAGCTCGTGCGGCGTGTGCGGCCTCGCGTCGATCGACGCCGTGGCGACGACGTCGGCGTTCGACGTGTCCGCAGACGACGTGCGGGTCGACGCCGCCGTCCTGGCCGCGCTGCCCGACCGGCTGCGCGAGCAGCAGGCGGTCTTCGAGCGCACGGGCGGGCTGCACGCGGCGGGACTGTTCGGCACCGACGGCACGCCGCTGGTGGTCCGCGAGGACGTGGGCCGGCACAACGCCGTCGACAAGGTCGTCGGCCAGGCGCTGCGCGAGGACCGCCTCCCGCTCACCGGCACGGTGCTGCAGGTGTCGGGACGGGCGTCGTTCGAGCTGGTCCAGAAGGCGGCCATGGCCGGCATCCCGGTGCTCGCCGCGGTGAGCGCGCCGTCGTCGCTCGCGGTCGACCTGGCCGACCGGCTCGGTGTGACCGTGGTCGGCTTCTCGCGCGGCAGCAGCTTCAACGTCTACACCCGTCCCGAGCGCGTCGTCGCCTGACCGACGCGCCCGGGTCGGGCGCTGCGGCGCTCAGAACAGGGCCGAGGCCTTCACGACGGTCTCGTAGACGCCGTAGACGAGCGGGATGCCGACGACGAGCCACGCCACCACCGCGAGCGGCGTGACGCCCTCGGCCGTCGTGTCCTCGCCCTGCACGGAGGCCGGCGGGTGCTCGGCCGTCGGCTCCGTGCTGTGGGGCTCGTGGAAGCGCGACGCCACCGGCCGCACCAGCAGGTTGGCGACGAAGCCGACGGCCAGCACGCCGACCATCGTGAGCAGCGCCGGACGGTAGTCGGCCGCCGTCAGGGCGCCGGGCTCGCCCCTGGCGTCGAGGAAGCCGTTGACGATCAGCGGTCCCGCCACGCCCGCCGCGGACCAGGCGGTCAGCAGCCGGCCGTGGATCGCGCCGACCTGGAAGGTGCCGAACAGGTCGCGCAGGTACGCCGGGATGGTCGCGAAGCCGCCGCCGTAGAAGCTGAGGATGAACCCGGCGAGGACGACGAACAGCACGGTCGAGCCCGAGCCGCCGAGCGCGAGCGTCGCGTAGAGCACGATGCCCACGCCGAGGTAGAGGACGTAGATGTTCTTGCGGCCCACGACGTCGGACGTCGACGACCACACGAACCGGCCCGCCATGTTGCACAGCGACAGGAAGCCCACGAAGCCGGCCGCGGCGGCTGCGGCCACCGTCGAGTCCTGGCCGTCGCGGAAGAAGTCCTGGATCATCGGCGCGGCCTGCTCCAGGATGCCGATGCCGGCGGTCACGTTGCAGAACAGCACCACCCAGAGCAGCCAGAACTGCGGCGTGCGGACGGCGTTGTTGGCCGAGACGCTCTCCGTCGTGACGAGCGCCTTCTTCTTCGCGGTCGACGGGTCGAACCCACGCGGCGCCCACCCGTCCGCCGGCACCCGCACGAGCCATGCACCGAACAGCATGACGACCAGGTACACGAGTCCGAGCGTCACGAACAGCTTCGCCACCGCCGAGCCGGAGGCCAGGCCGGTGGCGGTGTCGTAGGACGAGTCGTACCAGCCGAGCAGCGTGCTCGAGAGCGGGCTCGCGATCATCGCGCCACCACCGAAGCCCATGATGGCCATGCCGGTCGCGAGGCCGGGGCGGTCCGGGAACCACTTGATGAGGGTCGAGACCGGCGAGATGTAGCCGATGCCCAGGCCGATGCCGCCGATCACGCCGTAGCCGAGGTACAGCAGCCACAGCTGGCTCGTCGCGATGCCGAGCGCTCCCACGAGGAAGCCGGTCGCCCAGCAGGTGGCGGCCGCGACCATGGCGCGGCGCGGCCCGCCGGTGTCGACCCAGGTGCCGAACACGGCGGCCGAGACGCCCAGCATGACGATGGCGATCGAGAACACGACGCCGACGGCGGTCAGGCTGGTGTCGAAGTGCTCGACCAGCGAGGCCTTGTAGACGCTGGTCGCGTAGACCTGCCCGATGCACAGGTGCACCGCCAGCGCGGCCGGCGGGATGAGCCAGCGGTTGAAGCCGGGGCCGGCGACGGTGCGCTCCCGGGCCAGGACGCTCGTGGACATGGTTCCCCCTCGTCGGATCGGACGGCCGGACCGCCTGTGACGTGCGTCTCGAAGCGTACGAGAGGACGCGCCGGTCCGCGCGTCGGGCGCCGGTCGCGACGTCCCGCCGGCGACAGGTCGGCGACGTGCCGGGCGACGTCGAGCCTCTACCCTGGGCACGTGACCTCGAGCCCCGGACGCATCTTCCTGTCGCGCATCGTCGGGCAGGACGTCTTCGACCCCGCGGGCGACCAGGTCGGCAAGCTGCGCGACGTCGTGGTGGCGCTGCGCGGCCCGCGCCGACCGCGCGTCGTGGGCCTCGTCGTCGAGGTGCTCGGGCGGCGCCGGGTGTTCCTGCCGATCGGCCGCGTGACGTCGCTCGACTCCGGCCAGGTCATCACGACCGGCGTGCTCAACATGCGCCGCTTCGAGAAGCGGAGCACCGAGACGCTGGCGATCCACGAGCTGCTCGACCGCACCGTCACCCTGCCCGACGCCCGCACCGGCACCGTCTACGACCTGGCGATGGAGCAGGACACCCGCCGCGACTGGTACCTCGGCTCGGTGGCCGTCCAGGAGTCGGGCAAGCGGTTCGGACGTCGCGGCGCGACCCACGTGGTCCAGTGGGACGAGGTCACCGGTCTCGTCGGCCAGGAGCCCGGCCAGGGCGCCACCCACCTGCTCGCCACGATGGACGAGATGCGCCCGGCCGACCTCGCGAACGCGCTGCTCGACCTGCCGACGAAGCGACGCGCCGAGATCGTCGGCGAGCTCGTCGACGAGCGGCTCGCCGACGTCCTGGAGGAGCTGCCCGACAGCGTCCAGGTGGAGGTGCTCGGCGTCCTCGACCCCGAACGGGCGGCCGACGTCCTCGAGGAGATGGACCCCGACGACGCCGCCGACCTGCTCGGCGAGCTGCCCCCTGCCACGTCGGAGCAGCTGCTCGCGCTCATGAAGCCCGAGGACGCCGAGGACGTGCGGCGCCTGCTGACCTACGAGGACCGCACGGCCGGCGGCATGATGACGACCGAGCCGGTCATCCTCCCGCCGGACGCGACGATCGCCGAGGCGCTGGCCCGGCTGCGCGAGCCCGAGCTGGGACCGGCGCTCGCGTCGATGGTCTACGTGTGCCGGCCGCCGCTGGAGACGCCGACCGGCCGCTTCCTCGGCATCGTGCACTTCCAGGCCCTGCTCCGCGAGCCGCCGTCGACCCTCGTCGGGGGGCTCGCCGACAACGACATCGACTGGCCCCGGCCCGACGCCAGCCTCGAGCACGTCGCGAACCTGCTCGCGTCCTACGACATGCTCGCGCTCCCTGTGGTCGACGAGACGAGCCACCTGCTCGGCGTCGTCACCATCGACGACGTCCTCGACCACCTGCTGCCCGAGGGCTGGCGCGAGCGCGACAGCGACCGCGCCGCGAGCGACGCGGCGCAGGGGGTGGGTCTGCGTGGCTGAGCGCTCCCGCGACGGCGGGCGGCACGACCGCGAGCAGGCGCGTCGCGACCGCGAGCAGGCCCGCCGCGACCGCGACCGCCTCGACCAGCCCCGCGAGCGCGGACGGCGACGCTCGCTGCGGCCGCGCTCGGGCGACACCGACCGCTTCGGCCGCTTCGCCGAGTCGTTCGCCCGCTACATGGGCACGGCACGCTTCCTCATCTGGATGACGATGCTCATCCTCGTCTGGGTCGTGTGGAACGTGCCCTACGGCCCCGAGCGGCCGCGCTGGGACGAGTACCCGTTCATCTTCCTCACGCTCATGCTGTCGCTGCAGGCCTCCTACGCGGCGCCCCTGATCCTGCTCGCGCAGAACCGCCAGGAGGCGCGCGACCGCGTGCAGCAGGAGCAGGACCGTCGTGCCGACGCCCAGTCGCACGCCGACATGGAGTTCCTCGCCCGCGAGGTCGCGAGCCTGCGGCTCGGCCTCGGCGAGGTCGCCACACGCGACTTCCTGCGCTCGGAGCTGCGCGACCTGCTCGAGTCGCTGCAGGAGCAGCCCGACGACGGCGACGACACCGGCTCCGAGGCCGGCCCGGACGGTCGCGGGCGGGGCCGCTCCGGCCCGCGCGGTCACTGAGGCTCGCCTGCGGCACACCGCCGCGGGGGTCGCCCGTACGATGGGAGTCATGGCTTCCGTCCCCACCGAGGAGCAGGTCCGCGAGGCTCTCGCCAGCGTGGTCGACCCCGAGATCAAGCGTCCCGTCACTGAGCTCGGCATGGTCGACACCGTCACGATCGACGACACGTCGATCACGGTCCGGCTCCTGCTCACCGTCTCCGGCTGCCCGCTGAAGGACACGCTGACGCGTGACACCACGGCCGCCGTCGAGAAGATCGCCCCCACGCACACGGTCCACGTCGACCTCGGCGTCATGACCGACGAGCAGCGCAAGAGCATGCGCGAGATGCTCCGGGGAGGCCAGACCGAGCGCGAGATCCCCTTCGCCCAGCCCGGCTCGCTGACCAAGGTGTACGCCATCGCGTCCGGCAAGGGCGGTGTCGGCAAGTCGTCGGTCACAGTCAACCTGGCCGTCGCCATGGCCCGCAGCGGCCTGAAGGTCGGCATCGTCGACGCCGACATCTACGGCCATTCGATCCCCGACATGATGGGCGTCGGCGACCGTCGGCCCACCCAGGTCGACGACATGATCCTGCCGGTGCCGGTCGAGGTCCCCGACTCCCCCGCGGCGCCGGACGTCAAGGTCATGAGCATCGGCATGCTGAAGCCCAAGCGCGACCAGGTCGTCGCCTGGCGCGGCCCGATGCTCGACCGTGCGCTCGTGCAGATGCTCAGCGACGTGTTCTGGGGCGACCTCGACGCGCTGCTGCTCGACCTGCCGCCCGGCACGGGCGACATGGCCATCAGCCTGGGCCAGCACCTCGCCAACGCCGAGGTCGTCGTCGTCACCACGCCGCAGCAGGCCGCCGCGCAGGTGGCCGAGCGTGCCGGCACGATGGCCTCGATGATGCACCAGCGCGTCGTGGGCATCGTCGAGAACATGTCCTACCTCATCACCCCCGGCGGCGAGCGCCTCGAGGTGTTCGGCAGCGGCGGCGCCGACGCGGTCGCGAAGACGCTGGGCGAGCGGCTCGGGCACGACGTGCCGGTGCTCGGCAAGGTGCCCCTGGAGGAGCAGCTGCGGGTCGGCGGCGACGACGGCCGTCCGATCGTGGCCACCCACCCGGGCAGCGAGTCGGCGAAGGTCCTGCAGCAGGTGGCGGACACGCTCACCGGACGCTCCCGAGGCCTGGCCGGCATGCAGCTGGGTCTCGCCCCCGTCGGTCGACTCTGAGGCACCCGACGTGCTCGGGATGGGCTGGCCGGAGATCGGTCTGATCCTCGTGGTCGGTCTGCTGCTGTTCGGGCCCGACAAGCTGCCCGGCATGGCCAAGCAGGCCGGGCAGTTCGTCCGCACCGTCCGCCAGATGGCCGACAACGCCAAGAACGACCTCGGGCGCGAGATGGGTCAGGACTTCTCCGATCTGAACCTGCGCGACCTCGACCCGCGCGAGGTCGTCCGCCGGCACGTCCTCGACCAGCCCGACGAGCCCGCGCCCGTGCGTCAGGACCGCATCCTGCGTCCCGGCGAGGTCCCGCCCCACGACGACGAGGCCACCTGAGCCGGCGCCCGCTCCCTGCGGGGACGGCGCGGGACCTGGTGGTCCCGGCCGGGCTCAGACGGTCAGCCAGCCGGTGAGCCGATCGAGCCCGTGTCCGACGCGCTCGCGCAGACCGGGCCGCGGCGCGGCGGCCGGGAGGTCGCCGAGGGCGGGCACGAGCCGGGCATCGTCCACGTCGGTCACGACCGTGTAGACGACGCCCTCGGCGTCCCACACGACGGTCCGCATCCCTGGCTGGTCCCGCACCCACACCTCGTGGTCGCCGAGCTGCTGCTGCGCGAAGCCGTGCAGCCGGTCGGTGTCGAGCGCGCCGGTCTGCTCGTGCAGCTCCAGGCGTCCTGTGCCGTCGGTGTAGGTGAGGCTGACGGCGCCCTCGGCCTGCAGGCGCCCCTCGACCCGTTCGAGGTCGTGGCCGAGCGTGCCGTGGCAGGGCCACCCGTTGGCCGTCAGGTCGGCCATGCGGGCGGTGGTCATGACGTCCTGCCCGCTGCTCGCGGGGCGGACGACGTCACCGCCGCCCACGGCCGTCCGGAAGTCGGCGGCGTACGCATCGACCGGCGGCACCACCGCGTCGCCGAGACCACGGCCGGGCGCGCCGGCCACGTAGGCCATCAGCATGACGGCGAGCGAGGCGCCGACCGCGACGCCGCTCGCGCCCCAGACGGCCGAGTGGAGCACCCGCGTCCAGAGCGGCGGGGGCTGGGGCGCCGGGGTGCGGGGCAGCTCCGAGAGCGAGGCCAGCAGCGACGCCGGCGGCCGGACGTCGGACGTCGCCTGCATGCGCATCTTCAGGTGCCGCTGCTGCGCGACGGCCTCGCGGCAGCGCGCGCAGTCCTGGACGTGACGCGAGGCCGCCTCCGTGGCGTCGGGCGAGAGCTGCCCGTCCACGAAGGCGGCGACGTCGGCGTCCAGGTGGGCCATCAGGCTCCCAGGGCTCCGAAGACACGGGTACGGCCGGCGGTCGGCGCGCGGTGAGCCAGCGCCTGGCGCAGCTGGGTACGCCCACGGTGGATCCGGGACCGGACGGTGCCGATCTTGACGCCGAGGACGTCGGCGATCTCCTCGTACGACAGGCCCTCGACGTCGCACAGCACGACCGCGACGCGGAACTCCTCGGTGAGCGAGGACAGGGCGGCCTCGATGTCGGGGTCGAAGCCGGCGTCGTGCACGAACGCCTCGGGCAGCTGCTCGCGGCCCTCGAGGCGGTCCTCGGCGCCGTCGGTGAAGCCGTCCATGCGCAGCTTGCTCGAGCGGCGCACGCGGTCGAGGAACAGGTTGGTCGTGATCCGGTGGATCCAGCCGTTGAAGTTGCCCGGCTCGTAGCGGTCGAGCGAGCGGAACACACGCACGAAGACGTCCTGCGTGAGGTCCTCGGCGTCCTGACGGTTGCCGGTGAGCCGGTAGGCGAGGCGGTACACCCGCGGGGAGTGCTCCTCCACGATGCGGTCCCAGGACAGGTCGGCACCCGTCTCCAGGGTCGCGGCCTGCATGCTCACGTCGTCGTCCTTCATGTCGTCGATCGTCGCGTCGTCTCCTGAGAGAACGCCCAGAGGACGCTGACGGTTCCCTCTCGATCATCCCCGGTCCCCCAGGGGGCGCGACACGGATGCCGCCCGGCGGTGCAGCGGCACGGGAGGGCCTGCGCTCACTATGCTTCTGACCGAGCCGGTACCCGTCCGGCCCGGTCAGCCGAGGAGCCATCATCACCAGCGAAGCGAGCCTGCAGTACGTCGAGGGCTACCAGGACGAGGACGACCACCTCGCCGAGGCGCGTCGACGCGCGGACGAGGTCGGCGTGACCCCGATCGGTCCGGCCGGCGGCGCCACCCTGCGCTTCCTGGCCTCCGTGCTCGACGCCCGCGCGGTCGCCGAGGTCGGCACCGGCACCGGTGTCTCGGGCCTGTGGCTGCTGCGCGGCATGGCGCCCGACGGCGTCCTCACGTCGGTCGACCTCGAGGCCGAGCACCAGCGGCACGCCCGTCAGGTGTTCTCCGCAGCCGGCTTCGCACCGCAGCGCTTCCGCCTCATCGCGGGTTCGGCGCTCGACGTCATGCCCCGGCTCACCGACGACGGCTACGACCTCGTGTTCGTCGACGGCGACAAGGTCGAGTACGGCGAGTACCTGGAGCAGGCCCTGCGCCTCGTGCGCCCCGGTGGCGTCGTCGTGTTCGACAACGCGCTCTGGCACGACCGCGTGGCCGACCCGGAGCGTCGTGACGCCGAGACGGTCGCGATCCGCGATCTGCTCACGCAGGCGGCGACCGACGAGCGCCTGGTGCCCACGCTGCTGCCCGTCGGCGACGGCCTGCTGGCCGCGCGCCGCGTGGGCTGACCCGCCCCCGGCCGTCGGGCCGGGCGCGGGTCCAGTGCCTGCAGGACAGCTGGGATCAGCGCTCGAACGAGGCCGAGGACCGGAAGCCCGCCGGTCCCCGCACGACCGCGACGATCTCGCACGCCTCGATCAGCTCGGGCTCGCGCCCGATGATGGTGGTGCCGGGGAGGTCGGCGCGGCCGTCCTCCATGGCCTGCTGGAACGCCTCGCGCGACCGCGCGTCGACGAACACGTAGGTCCCCTCGAACCACTCGTCCTCACGGGCGCGCCACGACTTGAAGCGCAGCCCTTCCAGACCCGCGAACTTCGCGAAGCTGACGTCCTCGACGTACTCGCGCAGACGCTCGAGGGTCCCTGACGGGGCGCCGGCCAGGGACCAGCGCATCGTGAGACCGTACAAGCTCAGACAGCCTTGAGGGCGTCGCCGAGGGTGGCCGCCTCCTCGTTGTTGAGCTCGACCACCAGACGTCCTCCGCCCTCGAGCGGGACGCGCATGACGATGCAGCGCCCCTCCTTGGTGACCTCCATCGGTCCGTCACCGGTGCGAGGCTTCATGGCCGCCATGGGTTCCCCTTCCATTCGGTGACCGCCGTCCGGTCTCCTCAGACGCCTAGTATCTCTCATGCCCCCTTCTCAGTTCCAACCGGCACGAAGGACCTCGTGACCCCTCCCGCTCCCGACGGCGCTCCCCCGGCCACCGACGGCGTCGTCGCGCTCGACCCGAGCTCGGGGGCGCTCGGCTCCGTGCCCCCGCACGAGCAGGTCCGCGCCGCGCTGACCACGCCGGGCCTGCGGGCGCTCCTGCTCGTGGTCGACGGCTCGACCGTCTGGTCCGACGCGTCGGTGGTCGCGGTGGCCGATGCGTCCGTCCCGGTGGTCGCGGTGCTGCTCGGCAGGGTCGAGGGC
>NZ_LUNF01000280.1:0-17847 GCF_001626145.1 Aeromicrobium sp. REDSEA-S32_B7 | reverse complement strand
ATGGACCGGCTCGTCCAGTACGCCGACCTCCTCATCTGGGTCCTCGACCCGCAGAAGTACGCCGACGCGGCCATCCACGACCGCTACATCCGGCCGATGGCGGCCTACCGCGACGTCACGCTCGTCGTGCTCAACCAGATCGACCGCATCCACTTCTCCGAGCGGGAGCGGGCGCTGGGCGACGTGCGCGCCATCCTCGACCGCGAGGGTCTGCCGGGCGTGCCGGTCCTCGGCGTCTCCGCGCACCGCGGCGACGGGGTCGACGACCTCAAGCGCGAGCTCGCGCGCCGCATCCGCGCGAAGGCCTCCGCCAAGGAGCGCCTCGCGCAGGACATCGCGGCGTCGGCGGCGGGCATCGTCACGGTCGGGGGCCGCAGCGACATCCCGGGCATCACCGACATCGACCGCCAGGCGCTCGACCTCGCGCTGCTCGACAGCGTCGGCGCACCGCAGCTCGTCGAGGCGGTGGAGGCCTCGACGCTGCGCACCGCGCGCCGCCACACCGGCTGGCCGCCGCTGCGCTGGGTCGGACGCCTGCGCAAGGACCCGCTGCGCGAGCTCGGGATCGACCCCGACGGCTCCATCGCCTCGCTCTCGCGTGCCGTGCGGCCCTCGGTCGGGCACGTCCAGCGCGCCCAGGCCGAGTCGGCCGTGCGCGAGATCTCCGAGAAGGCGGCCGTCGGCCTCGAGCGACCCTGGCGCGACGCCGTGCGCGAGGCGTCGGTGAGCACGAGCGCCGACGTCGTGCGCGAGCTCGACGAGACCGTCGACCGCATCGACCTCGGCCTGTCCCGCACGCCGTTCTGGTGGCGCGCGGTCGACGTGCTGCAGTGGATCGCGTTCGCGGCGCTCGTCGTCGGCGTCGGCTGGGGAGCGGTCGAGCTGCTCAGCGGCCTCGTGGGCTGGCAGGTGGGTGACGCGCCGGTCGTGGCAGGCACGTCGCTGCCGCTGCTGCTCCTCCTCGGCGTCGCGCCGTCGCCGAGGTCTCCGAGCAGAAGGTGGTCGCGCCGCTGCAGGCCGAGCTCGACCGCTACGAGCGCTACCGCTCGGGCATCCTGCGCGCCCTGGGCTGAGTCCGCGGACGTCGCGGACCACCGCGAGGCGCGGCACGTCGGCCGCCGTCGGTACGCTGGGTGCCCTATGGCTGACTACGTTCTCTCCCTGCGCAACGTCCGCAAGGCCCACGGCGACAAGGTCGTCCTCGACGACGTGACCCTCTCGTTCCTGCACGGCGCCAAGATCGGCGTCGTGGGGCCGAACGGCATGGGCAAGTCCTCGCTCCTGAAGCTCATGGCCGGCCTCGACCAGCCGAACAACGGCGACATCGTCCGTGACCCCGAGGCCACCGTCGGCATGCTCCAGCAGGAGCCGCCCCTCACGGAGGGCAAGACCGTCCTGGAGAACGTCGAGGAGGCGGTCTCGGAGGTCAAGGACAAGATGAAGCGCCTCGAGGAGGCGTACGCCGAGATGGGCGAGCCCGACGCCGACTACGACGCCCTCATGGCCGAGACCGGCGACCTGCAGACGTTCCTCGACAGCGTCAACGCGTGGGACCTCGACTCGCGCCTCGACCAGGCGATGGACGCGCTGCGCTGCCCGCCGCCGGACGAGCTCGTCGACCACCTCTCCGGTGGTGAGCGCCGCCGCGTGGCGCTGTGCAAGCTGCTGCTCCAGCAGCCCGACCTGCTGCTCCTCGACGAGCCCACCAACCACCTCGACGCCGAGTCGGTGCAGTGGCTCGAGGGACACCTCAAGACCTACCCGGGCGCCGTCCTGGCCGTCACCCACGACCGCTACTTCCTCGACAACGTCGCCGAGTGGATCGCCGAGGTCGACCGCGGCCGCATCCACGGCTACGAGGGCAACTACTCCACCTACCTGGAGACGAAGAAGGAGCGCCTCAAGATCGAGGGCGCGAAGGACGCCAAGCGCGCCAAGATGCTGGAGAAGGAGCTCGACTGGGTCCGCTCCAACGCCAAGGGCCGTCAGGCCAAGAGCAAGGCGCGTCTGGCCCGCTACGAGGAGCTCGCGGCCGAGGCCGAGCGCGCCCGCAAGATCGACACGAGCGAGATCAACATCCCCGCCGGTCCGCGCCTCGGCGACGTCGTGCTCGACGCGAAGAGCCTCAGCAAGGGCTTCGAGGGCCGCACGCTGTGGGACGACATCAGCTTCTCGCTGCCGCGCGCCGGCATCGTCGGCGTCGTCGGCCCGAACGGCGTCGGCAAGACCACCCTCTTCCGCATGATCACCGGCAACGAGGTGCCCGACGCAGGGACCCTCGAGGTCGGCCAGACGGTCAAGATCTCCTACGCCGACCAGAGCCGGGGCAGCATCGCCGCCGACAAGAACGTCTGGGAGGTCGTCTCCGACGGGCTCGACTTCATCAAGGTCGCGAACTTCGAGATGAACAGCCGCGCCTACGTGGCCTCCTTCGGCTTCAAGGGCGCCGACCAGCAGAAGAAGGCCGGTGTGCTGTCCGGTGGTGAGCGCAACCGCCTCAACCTCGCGCTGACCCTCAAGCAGGGCGGCAACCTGCTGCTGCTCGACGAGCCCACCAACGACCTCGACGTCGAGACCCTGTCCTCGCTCGAGGACGCGCTGCTCGACTTCCCGGGCTGCGCCGTCGTCACGTCGCACGACCGCTGGTTCCTCGACCGCATCGCCACGCACATCCTGGCGTGGGAGGGCACCGAGGACGAGCCGGGCCGCTGGTTCTGGTTCGAGGGCAACTTCGCGTCCTATGAGGAGAACAAGATCGAGCGACTCGGCGAGGAGGCGGCGCGACCGCACCGCGTCACGCACCGTCGCCTCACCCGCGACTGAGCACTCCCGTCATGCGAGACGCCGACGCCCCTTCCTGGCTCAGGAAGGGGCGTCGGTGACTCGAGGCGGGGCCCGACGTCAGAAGCCGCGACCCTCGAGGCCGGTGCGGACGGCCTCCAGGACCCGCCCGACGGCGGCGAGGTCCTCGCGGCTGCAGCGTGCGACGAGGTAGTCGTGGACGCCGCGCACGTGGGTGTGGGCGGCCTGGGCGAGCACGTCGTGGCCGTGGTCGGTGAGCACGGCGCTCACCCCGCGACCGTCGGTGCAGCTCGCGGCGCGGCGCACGATGCCGTCACGCTCGAGTCGGGCGATGGTGTGGGTGATGCGGCTGCGCGAGTGCGAGACGGCGGCCGCGAGCTCGGCCATGCGGATCGAGCGGTCCTCGGCCTCGGAGAGGCGGACGAGGATCTCGTACTCGGCCATCGAGAGGTCGTGCGCGGCGCGCAGGTCGCGGTCGAGCTGGTCGAGGAGCACCGTCGAGCCGCCGAGGTAGGAGCGCCACCACCGCTGCTGCTCGGTGTCGAGCCAGGGCGTCGTGTCCGAGTTCTCGTCGATGGGGGCGCTGGTCATGGGGCACATCCTAGGTTCGTGGCGAGGCAGTCCAGGAGAGGGTGTTGATTGAGGCTTCAACTACATGGTAGCGTCTTCCTCGTTGACGGCTCAACCACGAGCCGCACCCCGACTTCAGGAGACACCTCATGAGCATCACCACCGGCACCTGGAACCTCGACCCCACGCACACCGAGATCGGCTTCGCCGTGCGTCATATCATGAGCAAGGTCCGCGGGAAGTTCGAGACCTTCGAGGGCTCGATCGTCAGCGCCGACCCGATCAGCGACTCGAAGGTCAGCGTCGAGGTCGACCTCTCCTCGATCAACACGGGCACCGCCGACCGTGACAACCACCTGCGCTCGAGCGACTTCTTCGACACCGAGACGCACCCGAAGATGACCTTCACCAGCACCGGCGTCGTCCAGAAGTCCGACGAGTCCTTCGTCGTCAACGGCGACCTCACGATCAAGGGCGTCACCAAGCCCCTGCAGCTCGACGTCGACTTCCTCGGCGAGGGCAAGGACCCGTGGGGCGGCACGCGCGTCGGCGTCGAGGCCACCGGCGAGATCAGCCGCAAGGAGTTCGGCATCGACTTCAACATCCCGCTCGAGGGCGACAAGGTCATGATCGGCGACAAGATCACCATCACGATCAACGCGGAGGCCGTGCTCGAGGCCTGAGCTCGCACCGCACCCCTGCGCAGCGCGACTGCGACAGCACCTCTGGCGGCGTCCACCCTTTCGGGTGGGCGCCGTCAGTCGTCGTGCGCCAGGACCATCCGCAGCGCCAGGCGGGCGTGCAGCTCGGCGACGTCCTGCGGCGTCTGCGGGCCGGTGGGGGAGAACCAGCGCACGAGGTCGATGCTGAGCGACAGGATCGCCCGGGTGGTGCCGACGACGTCGTCGACGGCGAAGTCGCCCGAGGCGACGCCCGCCTCGAGCACGCGCTGCATGACGCGCTCGATGGCGCGACGCAGCGCGGCCACCTCGGAGCGGTGCTCCGGGGTCAGCGCGTCGAACTCGTACTGCACGATGCGGCCGACGCGGCTGTGCGACGCGTGCCAGGCGCTGAAGTCGTGCACGAAGCGCCGCAGACGCTCGGGCGGGGCGGCGGCGGGGTCGTCGGCGGACTCCACGACCTGCAGGGCCGAGCGGTGCCCGTCGATGCTGACCGTGAAGAGCAGCGACTCCTTGGTGTCGTGGTGGACGTAGACCGCTGCCGGGCTCATGCCGGCGCGCGCCGCGATGTCGCGGGTCGTCGTCGCCGTGAAGCCCTTCTCGGCGAACGCCTCGACGGCGGCCTCCAGGAGCCGCTCGCGCGCTGTGGCGGTCATGACATCGTCCCTTTCGTCGGTTGACAGCATGGCCCATGCCGGGCACGCTAAGCAAGCGCTTACCTACTGGCGCGTCACTTCACGTCCGAGCACGAGACACACCAGAGCACGAGGGACCCGATGGACCGCACCGTCTACACCGCCGACCACGAGGACTTCCGCGACACCTGCGCGACGTTCCTGGCCAAGAAGGTCGCCCCGCACATCGAGCAGTACATCGAGGACAAGGCCCTCCCACGCGACTTCTGGCTGGCCGCGGGCGAGCTCGGCCTCCTCGGCCTGGAGATCCCCGAGGAGTTCGGCGGCGCCGGCGCCGAGGACTTCCGCTTCAACGCCGTCTGGGCCGAGGAGCTCAGCAAGGTCAGCGCCGCCCTCGCGTCCTGCGTCGGCATCCACTCCGACATCACCGCGCCGTACATCGTCGAGCTCGGCACGCAGGAGCAGAAGGAGCGCTGGCTGCCGAAGATCGCGTCGGGCGAGTGCCTGCTGGCCATCGGCATGACCGAGCCCGGCGGCGGGTCCGACCTTGCCGCGCTGAAGACCACCGCCGTCCGCGACGGCGACGAGTGGGTCATCAACGGCTCCAAGACCTTCATCACCAACGGCTACAGCGCCGACCTCGTGGTCACCGCCGTCCGCACGTCGCCGGAGAAGGGCGCCAAGGGCATCACCCTCTTCGCCATCGAGGCCGGCGACGAGGGCTTCAGTCGCGGCCGCAAGCTCGACAAGGTCGGCCAGACCGAGTCCGACACCGCCGAGCTGTTCTTCGAGAACGTCCGCGTCGGCGACGACCGCATCATCGGCGAGCTCGACCGCGGGTTCATCCACATGATGCAGAAGCTCCCGCAGGAGCGGCTCAGCTGCGCGATCTCCAACATCGCCCACGCCAAGCAGATCCTCGTCGAGACCATCCAGTACGCCAAGGACCGCAAGGCGTTCGGCCAGGCCATCGGCAACTTCCAGTGGAACAAGTTCCTCATCGCTGAGCTCGTCACCAAGATCGAGGTCGCCGAGGCCTACCTCGACAACGCCGTCGCCGCCCACGCCGAGAAGAAGTTCAGCGCCGTCGACGCCGCCAAGGCCAAGTGGTACACCTCCGACGTCCAGAACCAGGTGCTCGACCACTGCGTCCAGATCCACGGCGGCTACGGCTTCATGAACGAGTACCGCGTGGCCCGCGCCTGGCGCGACGCCCGCGTGACCCGCATCTGGGCCGGCTCCAACGAGATCATGAAGGAGCTCATCGGCCGCGACCTCGGCCTCTGAGCGCTAGTCCCTTTGCCGCCCCAGCTGATCGCGGAGTCCCGGCACCCCTGCCGGGTCCCTCCACCGCCCCAGCTGATCGCGGGGGCACGGGCCCCGCACCTGCACGACGCCGCACCACCCCACCACCGGAAGGCAGCACCATGACCGAAGCCGTCATCGTCTCGACCGCCCGCTCGCCCATCGGCCGCGCCGTCAAGGGCTCGCTGAAGGACATGCGTCCCGACGACCTCACCGTGCAGATGGTGCAGGCCGCCCTCGAGAAGGTCCCCGGGCTCGACCCGAAGGACATCACCGACCTGCACCTCGGCGTCGGCCAGCCGGCCGGCGAGGCGGGTCACAACCTGGCGCGTGCCGTGGCCGTGCTCTCCGGCATGGACCACCTGCCCGGCGTCACCGTGAACCGCTACTGCTCGTCGTCGCTGCAGACCACCCGCATGGCGTTCCACGCCATCAAGGCCGGTGAGGGCGACGCCTACATCTCCGCCGGCGTGGAGACGGTGAGCCGCTTCCAGAACGGCTTCTCCGACCTGCCCGGCTCGGAGAACCCGCTGTTCGCCGACGCGATCGCCCGCACCGCGAAGCGCGCCGAGGGCGGTGCCGACACCTGGACGGACCCGCGCGAGGGCGGCGAGCTCCCCGACCTCTACATCGCGATGGGCCAGACGGCCGAGAACGTCGCCCAGCACCTCGGCATGAGCCGCGAGGAGCAGGACGAGTTCGGCGTGCGCAGCCAGAACCTCGCGGAGGCGGCCATCGAGTCCGGCTTCTGGGCGAAGGACATCACCCCGGTGACGCTGCCCGACGGCACCGTCGTCTCGAAGGACGACGGACCCCGCGCCGGCGTCACGCTCGAGGCCGTGAGCCAGCTCAAGCCGGTATTCCGTCCCGACGGCACCGTGACGGCCGGCAACGCGTGTCCGCTCAACGACGGTGCCGCCGCCGTGGTCATCATGAGCGACGAGAAGGCCAAGGCGCTCGGCCTGACGCCCCTCGCGCGCATCGTCTCCACCGCCGTGACCGGCCTGTCTCCGGAGATCATGGGCCTCGGCCCGGTCGAGGCCATCCCGGCCGCCCTGCGCAACGCCGGCATGGGCATCGACGACATCGACCTCTACGAGATCAACGAGGCCTTCGCGGTCCAGTCGTGGGGCTCGGCGAAGGTGCTCGGCATCCCGCTGGAGAAGCTCAACGTCAACGGCGGCGCGATCGCCGTCGGTCACCCGTTCGGCATGACCGGCGCGCGCATCACCAGCACGCTCATCAACTCCCTGCAGTGGCACGACAAGCAGTTCGGCGTCGAGTCGATGTGCGTCGGCGGCGGCATGGGCATGGCGATGGTCATCGAGCGGCTGTCCTGATGGGTCGCTTCGACGGCAAGGTCGCGATCGTCACCGGCGCGAGCCGGGGGATCGGCCTGGGCATCGCGCAGCGACTCGTCGACGACGGGGCAAAGGTGCTGGTCACGGCACGCAAGGCCGACGCGCTCAAGGAGGCCGTGGCGTCGCTCGGGGCCGACCGGGCCGCGTTCGTGGCCGGCTCGGGCGACGACGCCGCGCACCAGGAGGAGGCGGTCCGCACCGCGATCGAGCGGTTCGGTCGGCTCGACTTCCTGGTGAACAACACCGGCATCAACCCGGTGTACGGCCGCATGATCGACATCGACCTCGAGGCCGCGGCGAAGATCTTCGCGGTCAACGTGCTGTCGGCCGTCGCGTGGGCGCAGCAGGCGTACCGGCAGTGGATGGGCGAGCACGGCGGCGCGATCGTCAACGTGTCGTCGGTGGCCGGGCCGAAGCCGGCCCCGAACATCGGCATGTACGGCGCGTCGAAGTCGGCGCTCATCCACGTGACCGAGGAGCTGGCGGTCGAGCTCGGCCCCGACATCCGGGTCAACGGTGTGGCGCCGGCCGTCGTGAAGACGAAGTTCGCGAAGGCGCTCTACGACGGTCGTGAGGACGAGGTGTCGGCCCCGTACCCGCTCAAGCGACTCGGCCTGCCCGAGGACATCGCCGGCGTCGTCGGGTTCCTGCTGTCCGACGACGCGGCCTGGCTGACCGGTCAGACGATCACCGCCGACGGCGGCCTCCTGCTGACCGGCGGCGTCTGACGTCGCTGCCGTCCTCGACGACCCCGCGGCCACCTGGTGGCTGCGGGGTCGTCCGTCTGTGCCGAGGACCTGCTGCTGCGCTGCGTGACCTTCCCCGTCCATCGGTGGATCTGCAACCGCAGGAGTGCCCCTGATGTTGCTGAGGCACCGATGCGCAGGAGGTCGGCCGGTCGGTGTCGGGGCAACGACAGGAGCGTGTCTGCGGTTGCCCAGGCACCGATGGGGGGGAGGAGAAGCGGGCGGGTGGCGTGCGCCGCGTCGTGTGACACGAAGAACATGAGGAAACCCTCGGAATAAACTTGAGGTTCCTCTCACGTTTTGCGACGATGGGGGTTCCGCCCACCTGTCGCAGCGAGGTATCACGACGTGACCACCACCCCCACGAGCCCGACGAGCACCACCACCGCCACGGGAGGCCGCCGCGAGGCGCTGGTCGACCGGCTCCGAGGGGGCCAGCGCTACGCCGTGGTCGCCGGCGGGCAGGGGGAGCCGTGGCTCGAGCCGCTCGCCGCGCTCGTGCGCGACTTCGCCCTCGAGTCCGACGTCGCCGGTCTCGTCGCGCGCGCCGAGCAGCGTCTTGCGCCGGTCGCCGCCGAGCTGCTGCGCACGGGCGTCGACGTCGCGCCGCTCGCCTGGCTCGACGCGCTCGCCGTCGGCGAGTCGGCCGAGGACGACGACGCTCCTGAGGTCCCCGACGCGGCGGCGCTGCAGGCGCCCGCGGTGTCGGTGCCCGGCATCCTGCTGACCCAGCTGGCCGGCCTCGCCGCCCTCCAGCGTCAGGGCCTCGACGTCGTCGCGACGCCGCCGGTCGCCTGCGCCGGGCACTCCCAGGGCGCGTACGTGGTGGAGGCGCTGGCGGGGGCGGACCCGGCCGACCTCTACGCCCACGCGCGGCTGGCGGGCGACAATTGCTATGGCGCGGCCAAGTTCGCGCGCATCGGCGAATGGCTCGCCGATAATGCCATCACCCGCGAAGACGCGCATATCCGCGCCTATTCGGATCATGTCTCCGATCATCCGATGCTGGGCTTCGCCGACGAGGCGGTGGCGACGACGCCGTCGCGCGCGCTGAAGAAGCTGGCGCCGCAGCGGGGATGGGCCGTCGTCGACTGGCGGCAGAAGACATAGCCGGCTCGGCGGTAAGGGAGGCGCCAGCCTCCCCTGCGCTCAGACCGCGTCCAGTGCCTGCGCGAAGTCGGCGATCAGATCGTCGGCATCTTCGATCCCGATAGAGATGCGGACGAGATTGTCGGTGATGCCCAGCGCTTTCTTGCGTTCGTCGGGGACCGACAGATGCGTCATTGCCGCCGGATGGCTGGCGAGCGTTTCGGTGCCGCCGAGGCTGACCGCAAGCTTGGCGATCTTGAGCGCGTCGAGAAAACGGAAGCTCTCTTCCTCACCGCCCTTGATGAACAGCGAGAAGGTCGATCCGGCGCCGCTGCAGTGGCGGTTGAAGATGTGCTGCTGGCGCGGATCGGCGATGAAACCGAGATAGCCGAGGCCCTCGACCTTCGGATGATCGCGCAGGAAGGTACAGACCTTCAGCGCATTCTCGCCCGCCCGGCTCATGCGCAGTTCGAGCGTCTCGAGGCTGCGCAACAGCATCCACGCCGTATTGGGATCGCAGATGGTGCCGATCGTGTTCCGCATCGGCCGGATGATGTCGATCAGCCGCTGATCGCCCGCCACGCCGCCCGCGACCAGGTCCGAATGACCCCCGGCATATTTGGTCAGACTATAGACGACGAGTTCGGCGCCCTGCTTGAGCGGTTGTTGCCAGAGCGGGCCGAGGAAGGTGTTGTCGATCGCGATCGCGGGCTTGTGGTCGCCGGGGAAGGCGGCATCGCGTGCGCCGCGCACCGCCTCGACATCGACGAGCGCGTTCGTCGGGTTCGCTGGGCTTTCGAGATAGACGAGAGCGACCTTGCCGCCCTTTTCGTCGGCGAGCGCCTGGGCGCGGGCGAGCACGTCGTCGATCTGCTCGCGCGTCGCGCCTGCCGGAAAATCGACGAAGCCGACGCCGAAGCGCGAGAGGATGCGCGCGATCAGCGTCTCGGTCGCGGCATAGAGCGGCCCCGAATGGACGACCACGTCATTCTGTCCGACGAGCGCCAGCATCAGCGTCGCGATCGCCGACATCCCGCTCGAAAAGACGAGCGCATCGTCGGCGCCGTCCCACAGCGCGAGCCGATCTTCGACGATCTCCTGATTGGGGCCGTTGAAGCGCGAATAGACAAGGCCATCGGCGGGCCCCTGTCGTTTGCCGGTGATATGTTCGAAGAAGCGCTTGCCCGCCGCTGCGCTTTCGAACGCGAAGGTCGAGGTCAGGAAGATCGCCGGCTTCAGCGCGCCTTCGGACAGAAAGGGGTCATAGCCATGCCCCATCATCTGCGTCGCGGGGGTCAGCTTCTTGCCGCCGACTGCTTCGATATTCGCCTTGTTCTTGCCGCGCGTGGCCATGACATGCTCCTGAAAATGATCACGCAGCTATAGCAAGGCTGGTTACGATTGAAACCGGTTCGCGGTCAGCCGGGTCAGGCAAGCGCGGCGATGGCCCAGATAATGCCGATCAGCAGCGGTACGCCGAGCAGATCGAGCGCCAGCCCCGCCTTGAGCATACGCGGCAGAGCGATGTTGCCCGTCGCCCAGGCAAGCGCGTTGGGGCCCGTTCCCGATGGCAGCATGAAGCCCCAGCTTGCCGCCATCGCGACCGGCAGGGCAAGGAGGACGGGATCAGTGCCGGTCGCCGCGATCAGCGCGGCGAGCACGGGCATGATGCCGCTCGCCGTTGCGACATTGCTGGCGAATTCGGTGATCAGGATCGTCAGCGCGACAATCACCGCCGCAAGGAGGATCGTCGGGATCGAACCGAGCGGTGCGAGAACCGCGCCCAGCCAGGCGGCAAGTCCGCTCTCGGTGATTGCGGCAGCGAGGGCAAGCCCGCCACCGAACATCATGATGACGCCCCAGGGCGCGCGATCGGCTTCCTTCCAGACGAGCAGCGGCCGGCCGGTACCGTCGGGCACGACGAACAGCAGCAGGCTGCCCGCCACCGCGACGGTGCCGTCGGTCAGCGCGCCCTTCGGGAACAGCGGTTCGAGCCAGGGCTGCATCACCCAGGCGATCAGCACGAGCAGAAACACGGGCACGACGCGCCGCTCGGCGGTCGACCAGATTGCCTGGTTGCCGAGCGCGGCCGCCGCCGCGCGCCCGTCGAACGGATGCTCGGCAAGCCGCTGCACCCGCGCAAGGACGATCATCGCAAAGGGCACCGACACAAGCACCACCGGCACGCCATAAATCGCCCAGTCGAGGAAGGAGATGTGCAGCCCGAGCGTCCGCTCGATCAGGCCCGCGGCGATGGCGTTGGTCGGGCTGCCGACCAATGTGCCCAGTCCGCCGAGCGAAGCGGCGAAGGCAATCCCCATCATCACGGCGCCGG
The DNA here is from genome assembly GCF_001626145.1 of Aeromicrobium sp. REDSEA-S32_B7. NCBI lineage: Bacteria > Bacillati > Actinomycetota > Actinomycetes > Propionibacteriales > Nocardioidaceae > Aeromicrobium > Aeromicrobium sp. REDSEA-S32_B7. The sequence continues at coordinate 6,324 of NZ_LUNF01000280.1, read as the reverse complement.
GGAAACCCTCGGTATCGCCCTCGCGGGCGCCGGCGGCTCCGACGACCGCCAGCGCGATCGGCACCATGATGAGCGCGGTCGACGTGTTGGAAATGAACATGCTGAGCAGCGCGGTCGCCGCCATGAAAGCGAAGAGCAGCCCGGTCGCGGTCGGCGACGCGCGCTTGAGCAGCGCCAGTGCGAGCCGGCGGTGCAGCCCGACGCGCTCGATCGCGAGTGCGAGGAAGGCACCGCCCAGGATCAGAAACAGGATCGGCGAATAATATTCCTTGGCGATGGCATTGGCGTCCATCACCCCGAAGGCCGGGACGGTCAGGAAGGGAAGGAGTGCGGTGACGGTCAGCGGCATCGCTTCGGTCATCCACCAGATTGCCATCAGGACGGTCAGCGCCGCAACGCGCCACGCCGTCGGTTCCATGCCCGCGGGGGCCGGCAGCGCCAGCATCGCGACGAAAGCCAGCAAGCCGCCGATCAGCCCGAGCAGGCGCGTGCGCGTCATCCGTCCCCCAATCCGATCACCGAAAGCTGCCGGCCATAGCTGTTCTCGCTTTTATGGCAGGCGCGGCGATAGCTGAAATATTCCTCTGCTTCGGCGTAGGTGTCCTGCCCGCCGATGGCAACCTTGGCGACGCCCGCGGCCGCGAGGCGCGCCGCGACATAGGCGGCGATGTCGAACATAGCGTGTCCCGGCTTGCCGGCCGCGAAGAAGCGTTCGTTGGCGGGATCGTCGGTGACGAAGCGCTGCACGAAGCCGTCATCGACCTCATAGGACGCGCGGCCGATGCAGGGGCCGATCGCCGCGACGACATCGCTGCGCCGCGCGCCGAGGCTTTCCATTGCGTCGAGCGCCGCGTCGGTGATCCCGGCGATCGCGCCTTTCCACCCGGCATGCGCCGCCGCGACGACCCCCACCGAGCGATCGGCAAACAGCACCGGGACGCAATCGGCGGTGAGGATGCCGAGCAATATGCCCGGCGTGCGCGTCGCCAGCGCGTCGGCTTCGGGCCGGGCGGCAAGGTCGCTGTCCGCATCGACGATGTGGCAGCGATTGCCATGCACCTGATAAAGCCCCGTCAGCGCGGCGCCCGGCAGCACGGCGGCGCCGACGCGGCGGCGATTTTCCGCAATCAGCGCGGCATCGTCGCCCGATCCCACGCCGCAGTTGAGCGAGGCAAGCTCGCCGGTCGACACGCCGCCGCGCCGTCCGAAAAATCCGTGCGCGACCCCGGCGAGCGGGGCGGCGGTGGTGAAAGGCGGGGTCACAGGTCGAGCCTCCAGATCCGGTCTTCGTCGATATGGTTGCCGACGCGGAATGCGTTGCGGCCGACATCGACGAAGCCATAGCGGCGGTAAAAAGCCTGCGCGCGCGGGTTCTCGGTGAAGACCGACAGATAGAGGATCGATGCCCTTTGGCGCGCCCAGTCGATGCCCCATTGCATCAGCGCCGCGGCAACGCCCGTCCCTTTGGCTTCGGCGGCGACATAAAGCTGGTGGAGTTCGGTCGCGCCCTCCGCCGGCTGCCCCTCGGGCAGATCGAAATCGATGGGACCAAGCTTGGTATAGCCGAGGGGATCATAGATGTGGCCGAAGGTCTGCACGAAGGCGGCTTCGGCAAAGCGCGACAGCGCGTCGGCGTCGGCGGCGGTCGCGAGCGTGACGTCGGTCATGCAATCTCTCCCGAACTATCGAATCCGGCGGGCTGCGGCCAGCCGGCGCCGGTCAGCGCCATCGCCTGGAACAATGTTCCCATCTGATCGGCTGCGACCAGCCGGTCGCGCTGTCCCTGCAAATCGGCCGCGCGTTCGGGCGAGGCAGCGACCAGCGTCTGCAAGCGGGCGTCAATGCCCATTGCCTGTAACCAGACGCCCTGATCAACGGGGCCGAAGACGTTCGTGCCGGGGCGCCGCGCGGCATGGGCAAGCGCCGCGAAGTCGACATGGGCGGTCAGGTCGACCTCGCCCGGATCGGCGAAGGGATCGGCGAAACGATGCGCCTTTACCGCCTGCAGCGTGTCGCCGGTGGCGGGGCCGCAATAGCCATAGTCGATCGCGAGCATTGCGCCGCCCTGCCGTGCGAGCCGTGCGCTGCACTGATGCATCACCGCGGCGGCGGCAGGCGCGGTTTCGACGATCGTGCCTTCGGCGCGGTCGCGCAGCGCCGGCGGTATGGCCTCGTCCGCGGGAACCGTGTCCGGAGCAGCGGTTATGCCGTTGCCCCCACGCACGACGATGCGCTCGCGCCAGCCGTCCTTCGTTGCCACATATTGATGGACGGGCAGCGCGTCGAAAAATTCATTGGCGATGACGATCAACGGCAGGTCGTCCGGCAGGCTGTCGATCTCGTCATGATGCTCTGCGTCCGGCAGGCGCGCCGACTGCGCCGCGCGCAGCGCCGGGCTCGTCTCGACGAGATGGAGTCCCTGCGGCTTGCAGTCGAAGCGGGCGGCGGTGCGCAGCGCGTCGGCGGCGAGTGTGCCGCGCCCCGGCCCCAATTCGACATAATGAAAGGCGGGGCCGCCCGCACGGGTCCACAGGTCGGCGATCCAGACGCCGACCATTTCGCCGAACATCTGGCTGATTTCGGGCGCCGTGGTGAAATCGCCCGCGGCGCCGAGCGGGTCGCGCGTCGCGTAATAATGCGCGTTCGCCGCCGCCATATAGTCGGCGACCGTCACCGTTCGCGCCGCGGCAATTTCCCTCATCAAATCGTCGGGGGTCGGCGGTCCGTCAGGCAACGCTGTCGGACCCCGCGACGGGTTCGACGCGCTTGCGCCGACCCTTGGCGGTCGCGACGAGCCATATGCCGGCGAGCAGCATCGGCACGGTCAACCACTGGCCCATCGACAGGCCGGTCATATCGACGACCCACTGGCGCTGAACATCGGGTTCGCGGAAATATTCGACGACGAAGAACCAGGCGAGCACCGCCATCATGACGATGCCTTCCAGTCCCGCTTCGTAAAGCTGGCTGGGATGCCGCGGGTCCATCGTGCCGCTTTCGGGAAAGATGATCGCCCACGGCACCGTCGTGGCGCGGCCCCAAAGTTCGCCATTCACGAAATTGGCGAGGCGGCCGAAGAAGAGGCCGAAAGGCACGACGCACGCGACATAGTCGCAGAAGCGCAGAAAGCTGAGCTTCTCCTTGCGCGTTACATACCAGATCGCGACCAGCACGCCGAGTACGCCGCCGTGCAGCGACATGCCGCCGTCCCAGAGGCGGAAGACTGCGGCGGGATCGCGGATATAGGATTCCAGATTGTAGAACAGGACATAGCCGATGCGTCCGCCCAGGATGATTCCGAGCATTGCATAGAAGATCATGTCGTCGGCGTGACGGCGCGCCATCGGCGAGCCCGGCTGGTCGATCAGCTTGGTAAGATACCAATAGCCGACGAAAATGCCCGCGAGATAGGCGAGGGCGTACCAACGGATCGGAAGCCCGAATACCGAAAAGGCAATCGCGCTATTGTCTCCCATCAGGTCATGGAAGTTCACATATTGCGTTGCTTCGGCTAGGGTTGCAAAAAGAAACATATATTCTCGGAACCTTCCCCAGGAGAGGGCTTCCCCATAAGGGGTAAGCGCCACGAGACCAAGAGGAGAGATACAGGATGCCATCCGCGCTCGATCTGCGCCTGGACGCCGCATATGAACTGATCACCGGCCCCGGCGGGCCGATCCAGGTCGGATCCATCGAAAAGGACGGGCGTTCGCTGCCCTTCATCACCAATGCGCCGACGAATCTGGGCGACTATGTTGCGTTTTTTTGTGCGCAGCATGGCGACGCCACCTTTCTGGTCGAAGGCGATGAAAGGCTGAGCTTCAAACAGGTCTATGCCGCCGCGCGGAAAGTTGCGGCGGGACTGATCGAAACGCACGGCGTCGCGCGCGGCGACCGTGTCGGGCTGGCGATGCGCAATGCCAATGCCTGGTGCGTCAGCTACCTCGGCATCCTGCTCGCGGGCGGCTGCGCGACCCTGCTCAACGGCTGGTGGCAGGGCGGCGAGCTGGCGGCGGGGATCGAGGATGCGGAGGCGAAGCTGGTAATCGCCGATCCGCAGCGCGCGGCGCGGCTGGCCGAACCCGGCGTGACGCACAGTGCCAAGGTCGTGACGCTCGACATCACGCGCCCGATCGCCGAAGCGATCGCGCCGGTCAGCGGCAGCGCCGACACCGCCTTGCCCGTGCTCACCGGCGACGATCTGGCGACGATTCTCTTCACCTCGGGTTCGACGGGTCAGTCGAAGGGCGCCTATTCGCGTCACCGTTCGGTGGTCCAGGCGATCTTCAACTATGTCACCCAGACCGCGAGCATCGTCCATCTTCTGACCGAAGACGGGCAGATGTCCGATATTCAGCCCGCGACGCTGATCTGCACCCCGCTGTTCCACGTCACCGCCGAAATCCCCGTGTTCCTGCAAAGCTTCGCGCTCGGCCGGAAACTCGTACTGATGCCGAAGTGGAATGCCGAAGAGGCGATGCGGCTGATCCAGGACGAACAGGTCAATTATTTCGTCGGCGTGCCGCTGATGAGCTACGAGATTCTCGTCCATCCGAACCGCAAGAATTACGATCTGTCGACGTGCAAAAGCTACGCCGGCGGCGGGGCACCGCGCCCGCCCGAACATGTGAAGCGCCTGGCGACCGAAATGGGCGAAGGCAAGCCGCTGCTCGGCTATGGCCTTACCGAAACCAACGCCGTGGGCTGCGGCATCATCAACGAAAATTACGTCGAAAAGCCGCTTTCGACCGGCCCGGCGTCGAAACCGCTCGTCGATCTCGCGATCCTCGACGACAATGGCGCGGCGCTCGCGCAGGGACAGGTCGGCGAAGTGTGCATCCGGTCGATCTGCAATTTCGAAGGCTATTGGAACAATCCGGCGGCGACCAAGGCGGCCTTTTTCGACAATGGCTATTTCCGCACCGGCGACCTCGGCTATCTCGATGCCGACGGCTATCTGTTCATCGTCGATCGCAAGAAGGACATCATCATCCGCGGCGGCGAGAATATCAGCTGTCAGGAGGTCGAGGCGGCGATCTACGAACATGCCGACGTCAATGAATGTGCGGTGTTCGGCCTGCCCGACGAGCGGCTGGGCGAAGTAGTCGGCGCTGTCGTGTGGCTGAAACCCGAGAGCAGCGTCGATGCAAACGAACTGACGGCCTTCCTGCAGGAGCGGCTGGCGGCGTTCAAGGTGCCCTATCGCATCTGGATGGCGACCGATGCGCTGCCGAAGCTGGGCAGCGAAAAGATCGACAAGGTCAGCCTGCGCAACAAATATCGCGAGGAATTTGCGGCTCAGCCCGCGGCATGATCGCAACGACAGCGTAACCGGAGAGGGAGCGGGAGCGAATGAGGGATATGGAAGAGGACCAGTCCCCCGTCGCCCCCGCGGCCGCCCCGCCGCCGCGCGTCTATCGCCATCGGCTGCCGACGCGGCTTTGGCACTGGATCAACGCCGCGACGCTGCTCGTCATGCTGATGAGCGGGCTGATGATCTTCAACGCGCACCCGCGCCTCTACTGGGGGCAATATGGCGCAAACTACGACCAGCCGTGGCTGTCGATCGGGTCGAAGGCGAATCGCGGCTACCTCCGCATTGCCGCTGTCGAGATCGATACGACGGGTGTGCTTGGCCGCTGGACCGACGCCAATGGCGCGACGAAGACCTGGGCCTTTCCGGGCTGGGCGACGATTCCCACCAGCTACAGCCTTGCCGACGGGCGGCGCTGGCACCTCTTCTTCGCCTGGGTGCTGGCGATCAGCCTGACGCTCTATATGCTGTGGACCGTGATCGGCGGGCATTTGCGCAAGGATCTGCACGTCCGGCGCCCCGAATGGTCGCCGGGGCATATTTGGCAGGATATCAAGGATCACGCCCGGCTGCGCTTTCCGACGGGCGAAGCGGCGGCGCGGTACAATATCCTGCAAAAGCTCAGCTATATCGGCGTGATCTTCGTGCTGCTGCCGCTGATGATCGCGACCGGGCTGACGATGTCGCCGGGGATGAACGCCGCGGCGCCGTGGCTGCTCGACCTGTTCGGCGGGCGCCAGTCGGCGCGCTCGATCCATTTCATCCTTGCCTGGGCACTCGTTGCGTTCTTCCTCGTCCATATCGCGATGGTGCTGCTTGCGGGACCGGTCAACGAACTGCGATCGATGCTTACGGGCTGGTTTCGTCTGCCGGCCGACAAGCCTCGCGCGGGAGAAGACGCGTGAACGGCCTGATCCTGCCGCGACGCGAACTGATCGTCCGCGCGGGCGGCATGGCAGCCGCGCTGCCGCTGCTCGCCGCGTGCGATCGGGTCAACGAGGCGCCCGCGG
>NZ_LUNF01000028.1:0-12258 GCF_001626145.1 Aeromicrobium sp. REDSEA-S32_B7 | reverse complement strand
CCGTCGGTCTCATGCCGCGCTGGACGCGCTGGCCGTTGCGTCTGCCGTACCTGCCCGTCGCCGAGGCGAGCGCCGTGCGCCGTGCCGCCGCCGTGCTCGCGAGCTCCGGACGGAACGCGGCGAGTGCTGCCTCGAGCTCCGCGACCGTCGTGGGCACGTCGCTCGCCCCGAGCTCGCGGGCCACCACGGCCGCCTCGGCCACGTACGCGTCGCGGCCGGCGGTGTCCAGCGGACGTCGGCCGTACCGGTCGTGCGCCCGCAGGAAGCTGTCGACCTCGGCGACGTGCACCCACCGCAGCAGCTGCGGGTCCGATGCGCGGTAGGGGCGGCCGTCCGGCGCCACCCCGGTGATCGTCTCGTGCACGGCACGCACGCCTCGAATGGCGCGCGTCGCGTCGGCGTCGGTCCCGAACGTGGTCACGGCGAGGAACCCGCTCGTGCGCTGCAGCCGACCCCACGGGTCGCCCCGGAAGCCCGAGTTCTGGTCGACCGCCGCCATCGCCAGCGGGTGCAGCGACTGCAGCAGCAGCGCCCGGATGCCGCCCACGAACATCGACGCGTCGCCGTGCACCGTCGCGATCGCCGAGTCCGGCCCGAACCGGCGCGGTCCGGGAGCGAACATGATCCGCTCGCGCCGGGCCGGGCCCTCGTCGCCCGCCACGCGGGCGAAGATCATCCGCCCCAGCCGGTCCCGCACGTCGAGGTCCATGCCCTCCAGTCTCGCCGAGCTGACGAAGTTCGCACGGGAATCTCCGCTAGGCCCGGAAAGCTCCCCGGGCGAACCGCAGGAAACCGTGTGCGGTGAGAGATTCCCAGGTCGACCTGGGAATCTCCTTGCACGTCAGCCATGCACGGAAATCTTCGATAGGCCCGGAAAGCTCTCCGGGCCAATCACGGGAAACCGTGCCTGGGTGGGAGATTCCCAGGTCGACCTGGGAATCTCCCACGGCGTCAGGCGGTGGGGGCGGCGCGCCGGCGACGCTGCTCGGCCGGGTCGGGCACCGGGACGGCGGCGATGAGGCGCTGCGTGTACGCCTCCTGTGGGCGCCGCAGGACGTCCTCGCGCGACCCCTGCTCCACCAGCCGACCGTGCTGCAGCACTGCCACCCGGTTCGCGAGCGAGTCGACGACGGCCAGGTCGTGGCTGATGAACAGGCACGCGAACCCGACCCGCTGCTGCAGCTCGGCGAACAGCTCGAGCACCGTGGCCTGCACCGAGACGTCGAGCGCCGACGTCGGCTCGTCCGCGATGAGCAGGTCCGGGTCGAGCGCGATCGCGCGGGCCAGGCTGATCCGCTGGCGCTGACCACCGGACAGCTCGTGACCGAACCGCGCCGCGTACGACGCCGGTAGCTGCACCGACTCCAGCAGCGACGCCACCTTCGCGTCGACCTGCGCCGCCGACAGATCCGTCTGCACCCGCAGCGGCTCGGCGATGCAGTCGCCGATGCTCATCCGCGGGTTCAACGACGACGCCGGGTCCTGGAAGACGAACCCGAAGCGCGAGCGCAACGGCCGCAGCCGTGCGTCCGACAGTCCCGACACGACCGTCCCCGACACCGAGACCGTGCCGCTCGTCGGCTGCTGCAGCCCGACCGCCGTGCGACCGATCGTCGACTTGCCCGACCCCGACTCCCCGACCAGGCCGAGCACCTCGCCGCGACGCACCTGCAGCGACACGTGGTCGACCGCCGTGAACGCCGGCTGGCCGAGCCGACCGGCGAACTCCACGACGAGGTCGTCGACGTCGAGCACCACCTCGTTCGACAGGTCGACCGGCTCCGGCCCGTCCTCGCGGCCAAGGTGCGGCACCGCGTCGAGCAGCGCCCGCGTGTACGGGTGCCGCGGCTCGGCGAACAGCCGGTCCACCGGCGCCGTCTCCACCAGACGGCCGCGGTACATCACCACCACCCGATCGGCCACGTCGGCCACCACGCCCATGTTGTGGGTGATCAGCACGATCGCCGTCCCCAACCGGTCGCGCAGGCTCAGCAGCAGGTCGAGGATCTGCGCCTGCACCGTCACGTCGAGCGCCGTCGTCGGCTCGTCGGCCACGATCACGTCCGGGTCGCACGCGATCGCCATCGCGATCACCACCCGCTGCTTCTGCCCGCCCGACAGCTGGTGCGGGTAGTAGTCGACCCGCTGCTCCGGGTCGGGCAGCCCGACCAGCTCCAGCAGCTCCACCGCCCGCGCCCGCGCCTCCTTCCCGCTCACCGACCGGTGCGCGCGGATGCCCTGCACGATCTGCCAGCCGACCGTGCGCACCGGATCGAGCGCCGTCGACGGCTCCTGGAAGACCATCGACACCTCGTCGCCACGGACCGAGCGCAGCTCCCGCTGGCTCCGCCCCACGAGCTCGCGCTCTGGCAGGGACGGATCGCCCGGACCGCTGCCCCGCCCCTCGCCCGACCGCAGCACCGCCGACCCCTCGACCGTCGCGGTCGAGGGCAGCAGCCCGAGGACGGCGCGAGCCGTCACCGACTTGCCCGAGCCCGACTCGCCCACCACGGCCAGCACCTCGCCCGGCGCCACGTCGAACGACAGGTCCCGCACGGCACGCACCCGCCCGCCGTCGGTGCTGAACGAGACCGACAGGTCCGACAACGACAGCACCGCCGCACGGCGCACGTCCGCCGGCACGTCCTCGGCGACCGTCGCTGCGGCGTCGTCGTCGAGCTGGATCTCGCTCTCGGTCCCGTCGCCCGCGCGCGTGCGCAGCAGCGGGTTGAGCACGTCGTTGAGGCTCTCGCCCACCAGCGTCACGCCGAGCACGACCAGCACGATCGCCAGGCCGGGGAAGACGCCGGTCCACCAGATGCCGTTCGTCGCGTCCGGCAGCGCCTTGTTCAGGTCGTAGCCCCACTCCGCCGCCGCCGACGGCTCGATGCCGAACCCGAGGAAGCCCAGACCCGCCAGCGTGAGGATGGCCTCCGACGCGTTGAGCGTGCCGATGATCGGCAGGTTCTGGGCCACGTTGCTGAACACGTGCCGGAACATGATGCGGGGGGTCCGCACTCCTACGACGCGTGCCGCGTCGACGTACGGCTCGGTCTTCACCGACAGCGTCGCGTTGCGGATGACGCGGAAGTACTGCGGCACGAAGATCACGGTGATCGAGATCGCCGCCGACATGATGCCGCCGAACGCTCCGCTCGACCCGCCCGAGAGCACGATCGAGACGACGATGGCGAGCAGCAGCGACGGGAACGCGTAGAGGGCGTCCATGACGAGCACGAGCACGCGGTCGAGCCAGCCGCCGAGGTAGCCCGACACGAGCCCGAGCGGCACGCCCACGACGCTCGAGAGCACCACGGCCAGGGCGATGACGATCATCGCCGTCCGCGTGCCGTACACGACCCGCGAGAACACGTCGGTGCCGCCGACGGTCGTCCCGAACCAGTGCGCCGACGACGGTGCCTGCTGTGCGCCGAACACGACGCCGTCGGTGGTGCGGTCGGCGTCGAAGCCGTAGGGGGCGATCCACGGTGCGAACACGGCGACGACGACGAACAGCAGCACCAGGCCGAAGCCCAGCAGCAGCATGAACCGCTGCAGACCGTGGCTCTGCCGCACGACACCCGGCACGAGACGCTGCACTCCTGCGCGCGCCATCAGAACCGCACCCTCGGGTCGACGAGCGCGACGATCACGTCGATCAGGAAGCTCGCCACGCACACCACGAGCGCGATCACCGTGACGATGCCCTGCACCGCCAGGAAGTCGCGGGCCTTCAGGTACTCCGCGAGCGCATAGCCGATGCCCTTCCACTCGAAGGTGGTCTCCGTCAGCACCGCACCCGCCAGCAGCATCGCGACCTGCATGCCCATCACTGTCACCACGGGCACGAGGGCGTTGCGGAACGCGACCTTGCGGATCACGCGACCCTCGGCCATGCCGCGCGCCCGAGCCGACGTCACGTACTCGGCCCGCATCGTCTGCAGCAGGTTGATGCGCACGAGGCGCAGGAACACGCCACCGGTCAGCAGGCCCAGCGCGAGCGCGGGCAGCAGCGCGTACTGCAGCACCTCCAGCACGTACCGCGGGTCGCCCCACAGGATCGCGTCGACGAGCAGGATGTTGGTGCGCGGTCGGACCTGCTCGAGCGTCAGGAGCGTCGAGGTCGACGCCCGTCCCGACGACGGCCAGCCGAACGGCGTGAACGCCAGCTTCAGGAGCAGACCGACGAAGAACACCGGCGCGGCGTACGCGACGATCGCGAACAGCCGCAGGGCCACGTCGGGCAGCCGGTCGCGGTAGCGCGCCGCCAATCGGCCGAGCGGCACACCGACGGCGAACGCGACGACGAGCGCGTAGAACGACAGCTCCAGGGTCGCCGCGCCGTTGACGCGCAGCACCTCCGAGATCGGCTGGTTGTCGGTCAGCGACCGACCGAAGTCACCGTGCAGCAGGCCCGACAGGTACTCCCAGTACTGCACGAGGAGCGGGCGGTCGAGGCCGGCCTCGGCCTTGCGCTCGGCGATCTGCTCGGGCGTCAGGCGCCCGCCCTGCGCCGCCGTGATCGGGTCGCCGATCACCCGCAGCAGCACGAACACGAGGGTGACGAGCACCCAGATCATCGGCACGACGAGCGCCAGCCGGACGAGCAGGTAGCGCGCCAGCGGTGGCAGGCCCCGACGCGAGCCCGACGGTGCGGCCGGGACGGGGGTGGGCGGCTCGCCGGCGGCGAGCACCTCGGCGGAAGACATGCGGCTCCTCAGGAGTGGAGGGAGGTCGGACGGGCGGGCACGCGAGAGGGGGTGGGTCCGACGGACCCACCCCCTCCTCCTGCGTCAGCCCTTCGACAGGGACGCGAAGCGGAACTTGAACGACGCGTCGAGCGTGTCGTCCACGCCCTCGACGTCGTCGCCGGAGACCGCCACCTGCGAGCCGGTCAGCAGCGGCAGGATCGGCACCTGCTGAGCCACTCGCTCCTGGACCTCGCCGAGCGTCTTCGCCCGGGCCGAGGCGTCGGACTCGGTGCGCTCGGTGTCGAGCAGCTTCGTCGTCGTCGTGTCCTCGTAGTGCGACTGGAGGAAGTTGTTCGGCGCGAAGAACGGCGTCAGGTAGTTGTCCGGGTCCGGGAAGTCCGGGAACCAGCCGAGCTGGTACATCGGGTAGGCGTCCTTGACCCGCTCCTCGGAGTAGGTCGTCCACTCCGTCGACTGCAGGTTGACCGTGAACAGCTTCGTCGCCTCGAGCTGGCGCTTGACCATCGCGTACTCCTGGTCGGAGTTCGAGCCGTAGTGGTCGGGGTTGTACTGCAGGTTCAGCTCGACCGGGGTGGCCACGCCGGCCTCGTCGAGGAACGCCTTCGCCTTGTCGACGTCGGGCTTCTCGCCGTAGAGCTCCTTGAACGCCTCGGTCGCGGCCGTCTGGCCCTCCGGCACGGCCGAGTACGCCGGCGTGTAGGTGCCCTTGTAGACCTGCTCGGACAGCTCGTCGCGGTCGATCGAGCTCGCGACGGCCTGGCGGATCGCCGTCTTCTGGGCGTCGTCGTCACCGGGCATGGTCTTGAGGTTGAAGACGATGTAGCGCAGCTCGCCGCCGTCGCCCTGGTGGACGGTGACGCCGTCGGCCTTCTCCAGGCTGGCGATGTCGGTGGGCGTCAGCGAGCGCCACGCGACGTCGATCTTGCCGTTCTGGACGTCGAGCTTCAGGTTGTTGGCGTCGGCGTAGTAGGTCAGCGTCACCGCGTCGTTCTTCGGCGTGCCGAACGCACCGTCGTAGTCCTTGTTGCGCGTGAACTCGGCCAGCTCGTTCTTCTTGTAGCTGCCGATCGTGTACGGGCCGGAGAAGCCCTGCGCCTTCACGGCCGCGGCGTCGTCGAGCACCTTGTCGGCCGGGTAGGTCTCCTCGTCGACGATCGGTCCCGCCGACGTCGCGAGCACCTGCGGGAACGTGACGTCGTTCGGCGCGGCGAGCGTGAACACGACCGTCGAGTCGTCGCGCGCCTCGACCTTCTTCATGGCGCCGAGCAGCGAGGCCGGGCCGTTGGGGTCGTTGATGTCGACGATCCGCTGGAAGGAGAAGGCGACGTCGGACGCGGTCAGCTCGTTGCCGTTCGCGAACGTCAGGCCGTCCTTCACGGTGCAGACGTACTCCGTGGGCGTCTCGAAGTCACAGGACTCCGCGGCGTCGGGCGTCAGGTCCGTGCTCCCCGCGGGGAAGTTCATCAGGTACTGGTAGGCCTGCGTCTGGACCTGCGTGGAGCCGTTGTCGTACGAGCCGGCCGGGTCGATCGAGACGACCTTGTCGGTGGTGCCGACGAGGATGCCGGCGTCCGTGTCGCCGGTGTTCCCGGCGCCGCACGCCGCGAGCGCCAGGCCGGCGAGAGTCGTGGCAGCCACGGCGGCCGCCCCCCGATGGATGTGCATGCGCTGCCTTCCTGAGCAGGTGTGACCGGGCCGTCGAGGGCCCGGGCGTCGTGTGCTGGCACGCTAGCCGCGTCCGACGGTGACGAGAAGCCCTCCACAGGTTGCGTTTCGGTGACGACCGCGACGTCCGGCGTCATGGTCCGCGTCGTCGTGACTCGTGTCTCTCGTGTCCATCCGGTTCTCGTCAACTCGCCCCACGAAGCCGGTCCCGCCCCTATCCTCGCTCGGGAGGGAGTCGTCCATGCGTGAGTCCGGAGTCGGGGCCGAGCGTCAGAGCCACCTGCTCGACGCGGTGGTCGGGCTGTCCCAGGACCTGTCCTTCGACAACGTGCTGCAGCGCATCGTCGACTCCGCGAGCGAGCTGGTCGGCGCCACCTACGGCTTCCTCGGCGTGCTCGACTCGCCGTCGTCGCACCGCATGGGCACCTTCGCCGTGCACGGACTGGACCAGGAGCACCAGGACCTCATCGGCCGCCTGCCGGAGGGCAAGGGGTTGCTGGGCCTCGTGATCGACCATCCCGAGCCCGTCCGGCTCGAGCACCTCGGCGACCACCCCGAGAGCATCGGCTTTCCGAACCTCCACCCCGCGATGACGTCGTTCCTCGGCGTGCCCATCCGGGTGCACGACACCGTCTTCGGCAACCTCTACCTCACCGACAAGATCGGTGGCGGCGGCTTCACCGCGGAGGACCAGGAGGTCGCCGTCACCATCGCGGCGGCCGCCGGTGTCGTCATCGAGAACGTGCGTCTCTACGAGGAGAGCGAGCGGCAGCGTCGCTGGCTGAGGGCCACCACGGAGGTGGCCAACGCGCTCCTGCGGCCCATCTCGCGCCAGGCCACCAGCCAGCTCATCGTCGACCGCATCTGCGAGGTCTCCGAGGCCGGGGCCGCCGCTCTCGTCGTGCCGACCGAGGAGCACCTGTTCGTCGTGGCGGCGTCCACCGGCATCGAGCCCGACCCGAGCGGGCACCACGTCGACATCCCGTTCCTGCGCGAGGTCGTCCGCACGCACGCCCCGGTCGTGCTCGACGACGTCCTCGACGACACCCGCATCGACGACGAGACGCTGGCGGCCTTCCCGGGCCTGCAGGCCGTGCAGGCGCACCCGCTGCACTTCGACGACGGCACCGCCGTGATCGTCATGGGCTGGTTCGCCGAGCAGCCGCCGTCGTCGTGGAGCCTCGACCCCGAGCTGCCGTACGGCTTCACCCAGCAGGCGGCGCTCGTCATGCAGGTCGTCCGGGCGCGCGAGTCGCAGGCGAAGCTCGCCATCCTCGAGGACCGCGAGCGGATCGGTCGCGACCTGCACGACCTCGTCATCCAGCGGCTGTTCGCGATCGGCCTGTCCCTCGACAGCATCTCCTCCTCGGTGACGCCGCAGGTCGGCGAGCGGCTGTCCGACGCCGTCGACGGCCTCGACCAGACCATCAAGGAGATCCGGCGCACGATCTTCGACCTCAGCTCGCCGTCCGTGCCCGCCAACCTGCGCCTCGAGATCGACGCGATCGTCGGCGAGGCGGAGCGGATGCTCGGCTACCGTCCGGTCGTCGACACGCACGGCCCCGTCGAGAGCGTCGTGCCCGACATCGTCGCCGAACAGCTCACCGCCGTGCTGAAGGAGATGCTGTCGAACATCGTGCGGCACTCCCACGCCGGCGAGGTGACGATCGACCTCGACGTCACCGACGGCATCGTGCTCACCGTCACCGACGACGGGCTGGGTCTCGACCCCGAGCAGCCCTTCGGCAACGGCCTGCGCAACATGCGCCACCGGGCGCAGAACCTCGGAGGTACCTGCGAGTTCTCCGAGCCCTCGCACGGCGGTCTGCAGATACGCTGGAGCGTCCCCCAGGAGATGTCGTGACGTCCGCGACGGAAGGTAGTGAACCTGTCATGTCCGAGCCGATCCGGATCTTCCTGCTCGACGACCACGAGATCGTGCGCCGCGGCATCCGCGACCTCCTGGAGGCGCAGGAGGGTCTGACGGTCGTCGGCGAGGCCGGCACGGCCGCCGACGCGCTGTCGTCCATCCCCCGTCTGCTCCCCGACGTCGCCGTCCTCGACGCGCGTCTGCCCGACGGCTCGGGCATCGAGGTCTGCCGCGACGTACGGGCCGCGCACCCCGAGGTCAACGTCATCATCCTGACCTCCTTCGACGACGACGAGGCCCTCTTCTCGGCGATCATGGCCGGCGCCGCCGGCTACGCGCTCAAGCAGATCCGCGGCAACGACCTCGTCCAGGCCGTCCGCCAGGTCGCGGCCGGCGGCTCGCTGCTCGACCCGGCGGTCACGGCGCAGGTGCTCGAGCGCATCCGCAACGCGCCCGCGCCGAAGGACCCGCTCGCCGAGCTGACCCCGCAGGAGCGCAAGATCCTCTCGCTCATCGGCCAGGGCATGACCAACCGCCAGATCGCCGCCGAGATGTACCTCGCCGAGAAGACGGTCAAGAACTACGTCTCCCAGCTGCTCTCCAAGCTCGGCCTGCAGCGCCGCACCCAGGCCGCCGTGCTCGCCGAGAAGCACGGGCTCGCCGGCGACGCCTGACCCCCACCCGCGGTCCCCCCGTTTCGTGGGGTTGGCGACGGCTTCTCGCCCAGAAACCGTCATCAACCCAACAGAACGCGGGGAGGGGACGGCCGACTACCCTGGTACCCATGGACCACAACCAGTCGCTCGCCTCGTTCGACCCCGACGTCGCGCGTCTCCTCGACGCCGAGCTCGCCCGTCAGCAGACGACGCTCGAGATGATCGCGTCGGAGAACTTCGCGCCGGTCGCCGCGCTCGAGGCGCAGGGCAGCGTCCTCACCAACAAGTACGCCGAGGGCTACCCGGGCAAGCGCTACTACGGCGGCTGCGAGGTCGTCGACGAGGTCGAGCAGATCGCGATCGACCGGTTGAAGCAGCTGTTCGACGCCGAGTACGCGAACGTCCAGCCGCACTCGGGCGCCAGCGCCAACGCCGCCGTCCTGCACGCCATCGCGCGCAAGGACGACACGATCATGGGTCTGGACCTCGCCAACGGCGGGCACCTGACGCACGGCATGAAGATCAACTTCTCCGGGCGCCTCTACAACGTGGTCCCGTACCACGTCGACGACTCCGGCCTGGTCGACATGGAGGAGGTGCGCACGCTCGCCCGTGAGCACAGCCCCAAGGTCATCATCGCCGGCTGGTCCGCCTACCCGCGCCAGCTCGACTTCGCCGCCTTCCGCGCGATCGCCGACGAGGTCGGCGCCTACCTGTGGGTCGACATGGCGCACTTCGCCGGTCTCGTGGCCGCCGGCCTGCACCCGTCGCCGCTGCCGCACGCGCACGTCGTGTCCAGCACCACGCACAAGACGCTCGGTGGGCCCCGCGGCGGTGTGATCCTGTCCAACGACCCCGAGATGGTCAAGAAGCTGCAGTCCGCGGTCTTCCCGGGCCAGCAGGGCGGTCCGCTCGAGCACGTCATCGCCGCCAAGGCCGTCGCGTTCAAGATGGCGCTCGAGCCGGAGTTCAAGGACCGTCAGCAGCGCACCATCGAGGGCGCGCAGATCCTGGCCGAGCGTCTGCTCGCCGACGACGCCCGCAAGGCCGGCATCCAGGTGCTGTCCGGCGGCACCGACGTGCACCTCGTCCTCGTCGACCTGCGCGACAGCGAGCTCGACGGCCAGCAGGCCGAGGACCGCCTCCACGAGGTCGGCATCACCGTCAACCGCAACGCGGTGCCGAACGACCCGCGTCCGCCGATGGTCACGTCGGGCCTGCGCATCGGCACGCCCGCGCTGGCCACCCGCGGCTTCGGCGCCGAGGAGTTCCGTGAGGTTGCCGACGTCATCGCCGAGGCGCTCACGCCCGGCGACCTCGACGTCGAGGGCCTGCGCAAGCGCACCACCGCCCTCGCCGAGCGGTTCCCGCTGTACCCGCACCTCACGCCGTTCACCTCCTGACCGTGCCCGAGCCCGCCGCAGCCACCAGCCCGCCGTCGACGGCGCGACTGTGGCTGCGGCTCACGCCGCTGCACCTGTTCGCGGTCGTCGCCGTCGCGCTGTGCGTGGCCGGCGGGTTCTGGCAGCTCGGCGCGTACGAGTCGCGCCAGGGCGACGCCGTGCGAGAGTCGGCCGCCGCCGCGCCGGCGCCGATCGAGCAGGTCTGGGGTCTCGGACGTCCGTTCGCAGCAGACCTGCAGGACCGCCGGGTCACGGTGCAGGGACGGTTCGCCCCCGCCGACCAGCAGGTGTGGGTCCGCGGCGAGATCAGTAGCGGTCGCACCTGGCTCGTGGCGCCGTTCCTGGTCGACGGGTCCGACGGCGCCCTCCTCGTCGTGCGCGGCTCGAGCGACGCCCCGGGCGCGCTGCCGCCGGTGCCGTCCGGTGACGTCAACCTCGGCGTGGTGCTGCAGCCGAGCCAGGGCGGCGGCCTGCCCCTCGACGCCGACCGCGTCACGACCTCGATCACGACGCCGTCGCTGGTCAACGAGCTGCCCTACCGGCTGTGGTCGGGATACGGGCTCGTGCAGGAGTGGACCGCGTTCGCCGGATCGGGCGACCCCACCCCCGGCTTCGGCGCGCCCGTCGACCCGCCCGACCCCGACGTGTCGTGGACGGTCGGGCTCAAGAACCTCGCCTACGCGCTGCAGTGGTGGGTCTTCGCGGTGTTCGCCGTCGCGCTGTGGTGGCGGATGTGTCGCGACCAGGTCGAGGAGGCGCGGGAGCGACACACGACGGCGCGTCAGGCCGACGACCACCCCGTCGATAGCCTGACCCCGTGAGTCGCATCGCTGTCGCCTACCGGGTGCTCGCCTGGGTCGTGGGCGTGAACCTGCTCGTCGTGTTCGCCGGGTTCTTCGGCAAGATCTTCACCGACGAGGGCTCCTGGTGGAACCGTCACCAGGACGTCTTCCTCGTCATCGACCAGGTGCACGGCTTCCTGTTCATGGCGCTGCTCGTGCTGGTCGCGATCCTGGCCAGCCGGCACCGCTGGTCGCCGACGTTCACGATCACGACGATGCTGCTCGCCACGATCCCGTTCGTCAGCTTCTGGGCCGAGCGCCGCACCACGCGGGTGCTGCGCGCCGAGCACGACGGCCTCGCCGCGCCCCGCTGAGCCTCAGCGGCCGGTGAAGCTGGCCCGACCGGGGCCGTCCTGCAGGAACGACTCCATGCCGTGCTGCAGGTCCTCGGTCGCGAACAGCGCCGACGCGATCTGCGTCGTCACCTCGTTCGCCCCGGGCACGCCGCCGGTCTCGTAGGCGCGCAGGATCCGCTTGGCCGCGCCGAAGGCCTGCGTCGGACCCACCGCGACCTGCCGCACGACGTCGAGCACCGCGTCGTCGAACCCGTCGACCGGGAGGACCCGGTTGACCACGTTCCAGCGCTCGAAGGTCGCGGCGTCGAACAGCTCGCCCGTGAGCACGACCTCCTTGGCCCGGCCGACGCCCGCACGCTGCGCGAGACGCTGCGTGCCGCCCATCGTCGGGGTCAGGCCGATGACCCGCTCCACGAGGCCGAACTTCGCCTTCTCGCTGGCAAGCACGACGTCGCAGGCGAGCGCGACCTCCAGCGCCCAGGTGAGCGTCAGCGCGTGGGCCGCGAAGAACGTCGGGACGTCGAGCGCCGCGATGCGGTCGGGCAGCTCGAGCATCCGGTCGTAGAGGTCCTTGGTGTCCTCCTGCGTCTTCCGGGCGTGGAACTGGGCGACGTCGACCCCGCCGGAGACCAGCTTGCCCTCGGCTCGGACCAGGACCGCTCGGGGCAGGTCGGCCTCGACCGCGTCGAGCGCGGTGTCGAACGCGTCGTGCAGCTCGAGGGAGTACAGGTTCACCGGTGGGGCGCTGAACGTCACGACGGCGATGTCGTCGACGCGGGATCGACGACGTTCGAGGTCATGCACACCCCAGGGC
>NZ_LUNF01000279.1:0-2771 GCF_001626145.1 Aeromicrobium sp. REDSEA-S32_B7 | reverse complement strand
ACATCGACGTGCGCGGCGTGGGCTGGGGTGGCTACGGGATGATGCGCCCGGGCTACCTCCACCAGCAGTGGGAGGCGCTGCTGCCGATGATCGAGGCCGGCGCCGTGAAGCCGCCGATCGGCGCGACGTACTCCTTCGACGAGCTGGGGAAGGCGCTGATCGACATGGACGAGCGGCGCACGCTCGGCAAGTCCGTGGTGCGGGTGCGATGAACGACCCGCACGCCGAGCACCACGGGCACGACCACGACCACGGGCACGACTCCGATCTCCCCGAGGAGGAGAAGGTCCGCCGCGCCGGCCACGTCGTCCTGGACGCTGTCGTCGCGGCCGACGTCGGCGGCGACGACCCCGACAAGGCACAGGCGGCGATACATCAGCCCGCTCATCGGCGGCGTCATGCTCGTCGTACGCCGGCTGGTGGCCGAGCTGGCGGCCCGCGACGGTGTCGACGAGGAGACGATCGTGATGTCGGTGCGCGCGGCCCTGGACGCTGCGGCGGGGTAGCCCCGGCTAGGGTCGCGGACGTGAGCATCCTCGACGACGCCCGCGAGGGCATGGACCTGTCCGTCCGGCCGCAGGACGACCTCTTCGGCCACGTCAACGGCCGCTGGCTCGCGGAGACCGAGATCCCCTCGGACCGCTCGAGCTGGGGCCCCTTCGTCGCCCTGAGCGACGCCGCCGAGCAGCACGTGCGCGAGATCATCGAGGAGCTGGCCGCCGGCGGCGCGACCGACGCCGCCGATCCCTCCGCCGCCGACGAGGCGCGCAAGATCGGCGACCTCTACAGCTCTTTCATGGACACCGAGCGGATCGCCGCCCTGGGGCTGACCCCGGTGCAGCCGCTGGTCGAGGCGATCGGTGGACTGCGCGACCTGCGCGACCTGGCCGCCTTCCTCGGGGAGTCCGAGCGCATCGGCAGCCACGGCGTCTTCGGCTCCTACGTCGACAACGACGACAAGGACTCCGAGCGCTACCTCGTGAACTTCGTCCAGGGCGGCCTCGGCCTGCCCGACGAGTCCTACTACCGCGAGGACAAGCACGCCGAGACCCGCGAGAAGTACCTCGCCTACCTCACCCGGCTGCTCGAGCTCGGCGGCACCGGCGCCGAGTGGCTCGGTGACCCCGCCGCCGCCGCGCGCACGGTGCTCGACATCGACACCCGGATCGCCAAGGGGCACTGGGAGCGCGCGGAGACCCGCGACGTCCAGCGGACCTACAACCTGCACACCCTCGAGCAGCTGCGCACCCTGGTGGGCCCCTTCGACCTCGACGTCTACGTCACCAACCTCTCCGGCGGCGCGAAGTCCGCCGAGGAGCTGCTGGCCGAGGTCAACGTCCGCCAGCCGTCGTTCTTCGAGGGCCTGGCCGGCGTGCTCGCCGAGGTGCCGCTCGAGCAGTGGCGGCCCTGGCTGCTGGTGCGCGTGCTGCGGTCGGCGGCGCCGTACCTCAGGTCGAGGGGGCGCTGGGCGAGGCGGTCGGCAAGCAGTACGTCGCCCGCCACTTCCCGCCGCAGTCCAAGGCGATGATGGAGCAGCTGGTCGCCAACCTGCTGGCCGCCTACCGCGAGTCGATCGCCGCCCTGGACTGGATGACCGCGGACACCAAGGCCAAGGCCTACGAGAAGCTCGAGACCTTCAACCCCAAGATCGGCTACCCCGACACCTTCCGTGACTACTCCGGCCTGCAGGTGCGCCCTGATGACCTGATGGGCAACGTCGCTGCCTCGGCCGCCTTCGAGACCGACCGCCAGCTGGGCAAGATCGGCTCCCCGGTCGACCGCGACGAGTGGCACATGCTCCCGCAGACCGTGAACGCCTACTACAACCCCGGCACCAACGAGATCTGCTTCCCGGCCGGCATCCTGCAGCCGCCGTTCTTCTCCCCCGACGCGCACCCGGCCGAGAACTACGGCGGCATCGGCGCGGTCATCGGCCACGAGATCGGCCACGGCTTCGACGACCAGGGCGCGCAGTTCGACCCGCTGGGCAACCTGCGCGACTGGTGGACCCCCGACGACAAGGCCGCCTTCGAGGAGAAGTCGAAGAAGCTCGTCGCCCAGTACGACGCGCTCGAACCCCGCGACCTGCCCGGTGAGCGGGTCAACGGCCAGCTCACCGTCGGCGAGAACATCGGCGACCTGGGCGGCCTGACCATCGCGCACAAGGCCTACGTCATCTCCACCGACGGGCAGGCCGGCGTCGAGGAGCGGCGCCGCCTCTTCCTCAACTGGGGCCACGTGTGGCGCACCAAGCGCCGCGCGGAGCAGGCGCGTCAGTTCCTCACCATCGACCCGCACAGCCCGGCGGAGTTCCGCGCCAACATCGTGCGCAACCTCGACGAGTTCCACGAGGTCTTCGAGACCGCGCCCGGCGACGGCCTGTGGCTCGACCCCGAGGACCGCGTCCGCATCTGGTGACGAGGACGCAGCGGGACGTCATGCGGACGGGAGGTCCCCTCCCGCTGGGTGCATGACGTCCCGCGGCTCCGCCGGTGGTGTCAGCCGGCGAGGGGCTCCTGGCGCGCCGCGACCGTGCGGTCGACGAGTGCTGCGACGGCGGGGAAGCCGCGGCGCAGGGAGTCGAAGCCGCGCGGGGTGAGCACGCAGGCGGTGACCGGGGTCATCGCGGTGACCGTGGCGGTGCGCGGGAGGCGCCGGTCGATGACGCCGAGCTCGCCGACCAGCTCGCCGGGGCCGAGGACGGCGACGAGGTCCTCGCCGACGGTGACGGCGACCTGGCCCTCGACCAGCAGGAAGGCCTGGTTCTCGAG
>NZ_LUNF01000278.1:0-3914 GCF_001626145.1 Aeromicrobium sp. REDSEA-S32_B7 | reverse complement strand
GATCGTGATCGGCGACAAGCCGGACGGACCACCAAGCCACTTCTGCAGGCCGGCGGTCGCGACGTCGATCCCCCACGCGTCGGTCTCGAACGGGTTGCCGCCGAGGGAGGCGGTGGCGTCGCAGTACAGCAGCACGTCGTGCCGTCGGCAGATCTCGCCGAGGTCGGCCAGGGGCTGGCACATGGTCGTGGAGGTGTCGCCCTGCACGACCGCGAGCACCTTCGGCCGGACCTCGACGATCGCCGCCTCGACCTGCTCGGGCGCGAACACGGTGCCCCAGTCGGTCTCGATCGTGTGCACCTCGGCCCCGCACCGCTCGCCGATCTCGGCGAGCAGGTGGCCGAACCGTCCGAAGACCGGCACGAGCACCCGGTCGCCGGGCTCCAGGAGCGAGACGAGGGCCGCCTCGATGCCGGCGCGCGACGTGCCGTCGACGAGGAAGGTCTGCTCGTTCGCCGTCGCGAACACCTCGCGGTACAGACCCATGACCTCCACCATGTAGCCGGTCATGGCCGGGTCGTACTGGCCGACGAGCTGGGCCGACATCGCGCGCAGCACGCGCGGGTCGGCGTTGATCGGACCGGGTCCCATCAGCAGGCGGGGCGGGGGGTTCACGGGAGCGGTGTCCATGGGTCCTTCCATCGGTGGTGCAACAAGGTGCGGGGTCACGACGACGGCCTGTCCAGCTGCCGGCCGTGGCGGTGGTCGACGTGGTCGACGTCGACCAGCTCACCTCGCACGACGGTGCTGACCACGCGGCCTGCGAGGCGCAGCCCGTCGTAGGCGGAGATCGGGTTCCTGTGGGCCAGCCGTGCCGCCTCGACGTGCAGCTCGACGGCGGGGTCGTACACCGCGAGGTCGGCGTCGGCGCCGACGGCGATGCGTCCCTTGTGCGACAGTCCGACGAGGTCGGCGGTGCTCGTCGACATCCAGCGGCTCAGTCGCTCGAGCGGGATGCCGCGCAGCCGCGCCTCGTGCGCCAGGACGGCGAACCCGACCTGCAGGCCCGACACGCCGCCCCACGCCTGCTGTAGGTCGCCGTCGCCCTTCAGCTTCTCCTCGACGGTCGACGGCGAGTGGTCGCTGACGATGCAGTCGACCAGCCCCTCCTGGAGGGCCTGCCAGAGCGCCTCGCGGTTGCCGGCGTCGCGGATCGGGGGGCAGCACTTGAACTCCGGCGCCGCGTCGGGGATCGTCTCGGCGCTGAAGGTGAGGTAGTGCGGGCAGGTCTCGACGGTCAGCGGGAGACCCTCGGCCCGCGCGTCGGCGATCAGGTCGATCGCCCGCGCGCTGCTCAGGTGCAGCACGTGCACCCGCGCCCCGGTCTCCCGGGCGCCGTCGACGACCTGGCGGATGGCCGACACCTCCGACGCGTCGGGCCGCGAGAGCACGAAGTCGCGGTACGCGCGGCTGCCGGGCGCCGGCGTGCTGTCGAGGATCGCGGCGTCCTCGGCGTGCACGATCATGAGCGCGTCGAGCCGGGCGACCTCCGCGAGCGCGGCGTCGAACTCGGCGCGGTCCAGCGGCGGGAACTCCTCGACGCCCGACGGGCTGAGGAAGCACTTGAAGCCGAACACGCCGGCGTCCCACAGCGGTTCGAGGTCGGCGACGTTGCCCGGCACCGCGCCGCCCCAGAAGCCGACGTCGACCGCGAGCTGGCCCTGGGCCGCCGCGCGCTTGGCGGCCAGGCCCTCGAGCGTCGTGGTCGGGGGCACGGAGTTGAGCGGCATGTCGACGAGCGTGGTCACGCCACCAAGGACGGCGGCCCGGGTGGCCGAGCTGAAGCCCTCCCACTCCGTGCGGCCCGGCTCGTTGACGTGCACGTGCGTGTCGACGACGCCAGGCACCACGTAGGCGGTGTCGGGGACGCGGTGGACCTCGCCGGCCGGGACGTCGTCGAGGGGTCCGACGGCCGTGACCCGTCCGTCGTCGAGCGTCAGGGTCGCGGGACGGAACTGCCCGTCGACGAGCACCTGCTGGGCCTGGATCGCGTCGAGTCGCATCGGCGTGGTCAGCCCCTCGCCGCGGTCGCTCGTGCGGTCATCGTCGTGCTCGCTCTCGTGTGTCGGTGCGCTCAGCAGAAGCCAGGCACGGTGGCCCACGCCTGCGGAGCCTGCTGTGCGCCCTCGCGCTGGACGGTGGCCTGGATCAGCCCGTAGGGGCGGTCGGCGGCGAAGAAGACCTCGTTCGGGTTGTCGAGCCCGAACGGCTCGAGGTCGACGAGGAAGTGGTGCTTGTTGGGGCACGACAGCCTGATCTCGGCGACGTCGTCGAACTGCTCGAGGACGGCGCGGCCCATCGCGAAGATCGTCTGCTGCAGGGCGAGGGAGTGCACGCTCGCGAACGTCTCGAGCAGCACGGCCTTGATCGCCTCGTAGCGCGCGTTCCAGTCGACGTCGGTGCTCGTGTAGCGCCACCACGCGGTGACCGACGTGGCGAGGATGCGGTCGGTGGTCTCGCGCAGCGTCGTGTACCGGTCGCGGGGGAACCCGTGGAACTCCGAGCCGGTCGACTTGAGCACCGTCGCGTCCTTGAACCCGGCCAGCACCCACGTCTGGGCGCCGTCCTTCTGCACGACGGTGGTGCGGACCTCCCGGCCGGTGCGGACGAAGGAGTGGTCGTGCAGCCGGCCGTCGACCGCGATTCGCTCCCACGCGTAGAGCTCGGCCTCCCAGCGTCCGCCGCAGACCCAGTCGAAGCTGGTGACGAAGTGCTCGCCGAGGGTGAGCAGGAACTGCTCGGGCGAGCCGATGCCGTGCTGCTGCGCGAACGCGTAGACCGTGTTCTTCTGCGTGTCGGTGGCCACGACCTGGCTGTTGTCGCCCTCGACGTGGCACGCCACGAAGTCGCCGCGCAGCTGCGAGGTGACGTTGAGGTCCTCGATCTCGTGCCGATCGGTGTCGCGGGTGATCCGCACCAGCCGGTTCTCGGCCTTCCCGTACTGGTTCGGTCCCAGCACGATGTCGCCCGTCGCCATGGTCAGCTCCCTCGATAGGTGGTGTAGGCGAACGGGCTCAGCAGCAGCGCCACGTGGTGGTGCTCCTGGCCCGTCCCGGCCTCGAACGCGACGCGCACGACGGGGTAGAAGGTGCTGCGGTCCTGGTCGGCGAACCAGGGGCCGGTCGCGAAGACGAGCTCGTGGACCCCGAGGTCGACGGGGTCGTCGAACCGGATCCGGCCGTCGGCGTCGGTGGTCGCGGTGACCGAGTCGTCGAGCGAGACGACCAGGCCGGCCGCCGGACGACCGAGCGCGGCGTCGAGCACGTGGGTGGAGAGGGTGGTCATGCGAACGTGTCCTCCAGCCGCAGCAGGGCGATCTCGCGGAGCTGGCCTGCGGTGACCGCCAGCTCCGTCTCGGGGTCGTGCGTGAGCCGCTGCTCGAGCAGGGCGAGGATCTCCTCGGCGCTGCGACCGGCCGCGCGCACGAGGAAGATCCGGTCGAACCGCTCCTCGTAGGCCGCGTTGCCCGCCGCGAGCCGTGCCCCGGTGTCGACGCTGGCGTCGACGCCGGACTGCTCGCGGCCGGAGAGCTCGGCGCTGCGACCCGTACCGACGTGCCGCTCCCCGATGCGCGGGTGGTCGGCGAGCGCGGCCTCGACCTGCGCACCCGTCCAGCCCGCGGCCAGCGCGTCGGCCCGTGCCACGAGCGCCTCGACGCTCCCGTAGGGGCGACCCGCGACGAGGGCGTCGACCCACGCGTCGACGTTGGCGCACACGCGCAGCACGGCAGCGGCCTTCTCGGCGTCGGCCGTGTCGAACGTCGTGATGTCCACGTGGTCCCTCCCTCGTCCCGAGGAACGCTAGGACCATCGTGTTACGGCGCGTGCAACCCGCGTTTCATCCGGGTAACGGCCCCGCGGACTCGCCGTCAGGCGTGGAGCGGACCCGTCACGAGGTCGAGCAGGTCGAGGTCG
>NZ_LUNF01000277.1:0-4307 GCF_001626145.1 Aeromicrobium sp. REDSEA-S32_B7 | reverse complement strand
TGGGCACAGCGTGCCAGCGGTCGGGCGGCGTCACGACTCGAGCGAGGACGCCGTGTGGGGGTCGCCACGACGCGCGCGCCTGCGGCCGATGGGCTCTAGCCTGGTCGAATGGCCGAACGCTTGAACGACCGTTACGAGCTGGGTGACCTCCTGGGCGCCGGCGGGATGGGTCGGGTCCACCGGGCCCGCGACCTGCGCCTCAACCGCGACGTCGCCGTGAAGATCCTCAAGGGCGACCAGGTCGGCGACGACACCGCCGCGCGCGTCCGGTTCGAGGAGGAGGCTCGCACCGCCGGCCGGCTGCACCACCCGGGCATTGCGACCGTCTACGACGTCGGCGAGGACCAGTCGAGCGAGGACGAGGACCCGTTCATCGTCATGCAGCTGGTCGAGGGGACGGCGGTCTCGGAGGTGCTCAAGCAGCGCGGCACGCTCGCGCCCGACGCCGTGGAGCGTCTGCTCGGCGGCGTCGCCGACGCGCTGGCCGCGGCCCACGCCGCCGACATCGTGCACCGCGACGTGAAGCCCGCGAACATCGTGCTCGCGGAGGGGTCGCGTCCGGTGCTCGTCGACTTCGGCATCGCGATCGGCGCGTCGCGCGAGCCGCTGACGCAGACGGGCAACGTGCTGGGCACCGTCGACTACATCAGCCCCGAGCAGGCCCGGGGCGTGACGGCCACCGGAGCGTCCGACGTGTACTCGCTCGGCCTCGTGGCCTACCAGTGCCTCACCGGCACGTCGCCGTTCCGACGCGAGACGTCGGTGGCGACCGCGCTCGCCCAGGTGGGCGACCCGCTGCCGGCCCTGCCCGACAACGTCCCGGAGCCGCTGCGCCGCCTCGTCGAGACCATGACCGACAAGGATCCGCTGAAGCGTCCGACGGCGGCGCAGGTGCGCGACGCGGTGCAGGGACGCACCGACGGGGTCACCGAGGTGCTGCCCGCCTACGCGGGTGCGGCGACCGCGCCGATGGGCGCTCTCGGTGCCACGGGTGCGACGGCGTCGACCTCGGTGCTCGCGCCCGTCTCTGCCACGGCGGCGATGCAGGCGCAGCCGGAGGAGCCGCGTCGACGTCGGCGTGGCCTGGCGGTGTTCGCCGGGGTGGCGGCGCTGGCGGTCCTCGCGCTGCTGGTCGGCATGTCCGGCGGTCTGTTCGCCGACGCCGACGAGACCGTGCCCGACGTCGTCGGCCAGTCGGTCGCCAGCGCGACGAAGGACGTCGAGGCCGTGGACGCGACGGTCAAGACCGAGACCGTCGACGAGCCGAACGCGAAGGAGGGCGAGGTCGTCGGACAGAGCCCGAAGGCGGGTGCTCCCGTGCCGACCTCGGGCCCGGTGACCCTGCAGGTGGCGTCGGGCCGCGTGACGGTTCCGGCCGACCTGGTGGGCCAGCCCGCCGACGAGGTCGCGGCCACCCTCGGCGACCTCGGCCTCACGGTGAAGCGCACCGACGTCGAGTCGTCCCAGACGGCCGGCACGGTCGTCGTCGTCGACCCGACGGGTCGGGTGACGGTCGGCTCGACCGTGACCATCGCGGTGGCCGTCGCGCCGGTGGTCCAGCAGACGCAGCCGACCCAGCAGCAGCCGCAACAGCCCCAGCAGCAGGACCAGGGCAACGGCAAGAAGGACGAGAAGAACCAGGACACGAACGACAAGGGGCCTGGCGGCGGGGGCCCGGGCGGCAAGGACGACAAGAAGCCCTGACGCTGGTCGTCAGCGCCCGGGTCGCCGTGCCTGCAGGTCGCGCACGGTCTCGCTGACCTGCACGAGGTAGTCCTCGAGGGTCGACTGGTTCTCGCCCGACCACCGCTTGGCGACGGCGTTCGTGGGGTAGAGCACGAGTGACGGGTCGCCCACGACGCCGAGCTCGCTGCCGTGCTGGTCGGTGACGAGCGCCCACCGCAGTCCGAGGTCGTCGACGAACAGCTGTCCGATGCCTGCGCCGAAGGCGTTGACGGTCGGGTTCGGGTCGGGGCGCTCTGCGGCGGGAAGGTCCCACCACGCCTCGCGTGCCTCGAGGAAGACGGCGCACAGCGTCGCGGCGTCCTTGACGCCCATCTGCACGAGCCCGCCCTGCAGCGCCTGGAGCCACTGGTGCTCGGCCTCGGTGAGGTCCTCGATCGTCACGTCGTCCATGGGTCCTCCGTCGCTGCGCGTCGTTCGTCGGCCAGCCTAGGTGCTTGACACGACACCTCCTGCCGAGCGTGGATGAGGGATGTCGTCGTCGCTGCCCCGCCTGGACCACGTGAACCTCACCGTGGCTGACCTGCCCCGCACGGTCAGCTTCTTCACGAGCCTCGGACTCGAGCTCGCCGAACGCATGACGATCGAGGGGGAGTTCCTCGACACCGTCGTCGGTCTCCACGACGCGCGCACCGAGACCGTCTGGCTGCGTCCGCCGGGCGGCGGGGGAGCGCTGGAGGTGTCGCGCTACGACCGCCCCGGCCACGTGCTGACGGTCCCCGCGCCGCCGCACGCGGTGGGACTGCGTGCGGTGTGCCTGGAGATCACCGACCTGCGGGCGACCGTCGCGCGCCTCGACGACGAGGGCTACGCGCTCGTCGGCGACGTCGGTGAGCACGAGGGGACGTGGCTGATGGCCTACGTCCGGGGTCCGGAGGGGATCATCGTCTCCCTGACCGAGCGGATCGGCTGACGAGCGTCCAGCGGCTCGCTCAGCCTGCCGTGGACGTCGGGTCCTCCAGGAGGCGAGGGAACACGCCGTCGACCCGGAACTCGGCGTCGAACGGTGCCGTGAGGGTGCGGCCGTCGGTGTACTCGACGTGGGCCTCGCAGCGCAGCGAGTCGCCCGTGTCGGTGAGGAGGCCGAGCTCCTCGCAGGTGACGTCGACGTCGCGGACGTCGGCGTGGACGCCGTAGCGGGAGATCAACCAGGCCGCGCCCTCCGTCCCGTAGCGGAGGTCGTCGGCCATGGCCTCCTCGATCTCGGCCGTGGTGGTGCCGCTGCAGCCGGCCAGCACGACGGACCCGAGGGACAGGGCGACGAGGCGGGCGAGGCGCATGACCGCAGCGTAGGGCCGCTGGTGAGGGCGGGTCTTCGTCTTCTGGAACGCGTTCCGGCACGACAGCGGCCCCCGAGCGGAGAGCTCGGGGGCCGCTGCGTCGTGGTGCTGCGTCAGCGACGAACGGCGTCGAGCGCGTCGATCATGCCGTGCCCGGCGTAGCTGTTGTTCGACGGCGATCCGGTGCAGAGCGCGCCCGGGGACGAGCTGGTCTGCTGGGGTGCGCAGGGTCGCTCGTCGGCCTGGGCCTTCAGCTGCTGGATGACACGCGCCGGCCGCCAGCCGGGGTGCTTGGACTTCATGAGGGCGGCGACGCCGGCCACGTGCGGCGACGCCATCGACGTGCCGCTCTTGAGGCCGTAGCCGTTGTCCTTGACGATCGTCGACAGGATGCGCGAACCGGGCGCGGCGACGTCGATGACGTTCTTGCCCCGGTTGGAGAACGACGACAGCTGCGTCTCGTTCGACGTGCCGATCTGCGCGTACGAGGAGACGGTGACGACCTCGGGCAGCTCGGTGGGGATGTCGAGGCAGCCGTTGTTGATGGTCCGCTCGATCGGGGTGCTGTCGTTCGGGCTGCTGGCGTTCGTCGTCTTGCGGGACAGGTCGTAGGCGGAGTTGCCGGCTGCCGCGACGTGGACGGTGCCCTTCTTCGTCGACCAGGTGACGGCGCGGCCGACGGCCTCGACGACGGCGGCCTGGTTGGCCTGGTCCTGGCACCAGAACTCGAAGGGGTCGATGTAGTAGCTGTTGTTGGTGACGTCCATGCCGCGCAGGCCGGCCCACATGAAGCCGCAGATGGCGTACTCGGGGTAGATGAAGCCGTCGTCGTTGACGACCTTGACCGACGCCATGCGCACGTTCGGTGCGACGCCGGTGATGCCGATGCCGTTGCGAGCGGCGCCGATGGTGCCGGCCACGTGGGTGCCGTGGTCGCTGGTGGTGGGCTGCCAGCCGGTGGGGGAGCGGTCGATTGTGCCGCCGTCGGTGCAGTTGACCGAGTTGTTGACGTCGATGTTGGGCGCGAGGTCGGGGTGGTCGGCGTCGATGCCGCTGTCGAGGACGCCGACGAGCACCTTGCGGGAGCCGTCGGTGATCTCGTGGGCGTGGTCGGCCTTGATGTGCGCCATGTCCCACTGCTCGCCCTCGCGCGGGTCGGGCTTGACGTACTTCTGGGGCGTGTTCGCGAACTCGCCCTTGAGCTCGGCGCGCTCGGTGGAGCGGCTCCGCGCGGACTGGCGCAGGGTGGACGCCTGCTCGGCGCGCTCGCTGACGGCGACGGTG
>NZ_LUNF01000276.1:0-8409 GCF_001626145.1 Aeromicrobium sp. REDSEA-S32_B7 | reverse complement strand
GCCCGCGGCCGAGTGCAGGGCGCGCACGTCGGTGTAGCCCTCCACGAAGCGCGGCGGGGCCATCGGCACGGTCAGGTAGCAGGCCAGACCGGCCAACGAGGCCACGACGAGCGACGTGCGCGCGCGCCCGTACAGCCAGCGGCGACGCACGAACAACCACACGAGGACGACGGCGGTGACCACGTAGTGCGCCGTGGCGTACCAGTAGCTCGACGCGACCGCCACGAGGTCGTGGTGCACCACCCAGGTGTTGAGGGCCTGCTCGACGTCCAGGTGCCAGGCCTTCTCGAGACCCAGCAGGTCCTTCGCACGGTCGAGAGCGGCGCCGCGGTCGTCGGAGGCGAGCATCCGCGAGGCGCTGTAGCCGACGTAGAGCACGGCGATCAGCGCCACCTCCAGCACCACGGCGCGGACCCCGAGGCGCGTTCGGGTGCCGACAGGAGTGAGGCTCATGGCTTCACTATGGCGTGAACGGCACCGTGTGCACCTCGGGGACGTCACCCATCGGTCACCCGCACGTCACCCTGAGGCCACCCGGGCGACGTCGCCCGGCGCCGTCGGCGCCCGCGACAGCCAGGGTCAGCGACGTCGACGGAACAGGCTCTTCGCCAGCTCTCGCGCGAGCGTGCGCGACGCCTCGCCGACCGCGCGGTCGAGCGTCGAGCGACCCGTGGACGTCGTGCGGGAGCGCGTCCGACGCCGGGGCCCGCGCTCGAGGCGGTCGGCCTCACGGGCCACGCGTCCGGCCTCGGCGGCGGCGTCGCGCGCGGCCCGGTCGGCCTCGGCGCGCGCCTCGGCAGCTCCGCGGGCGGCCTCGACCGCCTCCGTCGCCGACGGCGGGTCGACGCGCGTGCCGTAGCGGGGCAGCAGCGGCGACGCCGCGACGAGTCCCGCGACGACGTCGGCCGGTGCGGGAGCCATCGACCCCTGCGGCGCCCGCAGCCGGGTCCACGCGACGGGGGTGGGGGCACCCCGCTCGTCCATCACCGTGACGACGGCCTCGCCGATCGCGAGCCGGGTGAGCAGCTCGCCCAGGTCGTACCCCGACGTCGGGTACGTCGAGACGGTCGCGCGGAGGGCCTTGGCGTCGTCGGGCGTGTGGGCGCGCAGCTGGTGCTGGACCCGCGACCCGAGCTGGGCGAGCACGTCCGACGGCACGTCCTTCGGCGTCTGCGTGACGAACACGATGCCGACGCCCTTGGAGCGGA
This sequence comes from Aeromicrobium sp. REDSEA-S32_B7, assembly GCF_001626145.1. Lineage (NCBI taxonomy): Bacteria > Bacillati > Actinomycetota > Actinomycetes > Propionibacteriales > Nocardioidaceae > Aeromicrobium > Aeromicrobium sp. REDSEA-S32_B7. The sequence continues at coordinate 7,201 of NZ_LUNF01000276.1, read as the reverse complement.
TGAGCCGCACGGTCTGGGTCACCTGCGCCAGGAAGTCCTTCGACGCGTCGGCGAACAGCAGGTGCGCCTCGTCGAAGAAGAACACGAGGCGCGGCTTCTCGACGTCGCCCACCTCGGGCAGCGTCGCGAACAGCGTGCGCAGCAGGTGCAGGAGGAAGGTCGAGAAGAGCGTCGGCCGGTCCACCACCGACGGCACCTCCAGCAACGACACGACGCCGCGGCCGTCGGGGGCCAGGCGGAGCAGGTCGGCGACGTCGAGCTCGGGCTCGCCGAAGAAGACGTCGGCGCCCTGGTCGGCGAACGCGACGAGCTCGCGCAGGATCACGCCGACGGTGGCCGACGAGAGCCCGCCGAGCTCCTTCAGCTCGGCCTTGCCGTCGCCGACGAGCCAGGTGAGCACCGAGCGCAGGTCGCCGAGGTCGACGAGCCGGTGTCCCTGCTCGCGCGCGTGGTGGAAGACGAGTCCGAGCGACGACTCCTGGGTCTCGTTCAGGCCCAGCACCTTCGCGAGCAGGAGCGGACCGAACGACTCCAGGCTCGCGCGGACCGGCACGCCCGTGCCGAGGCCGCCGAGGGTCAGGAGCTCCGTGGGCGAGCCGAGCGGCTGCCACGTCTGCCCGACGTCGGCGCACCGCTGCGTGAGGCGCTCGCTCGGGGTGCCGGGGACGGCGATGCCGGAGAGGTCGCCCTTCACGTCGGCCGCGAACACGGGCACGCCGTGCGCCGAGACCTGCTCCGCGAGCAGCTGCAGCGTCCGCGTCTTGCCGGTGCCGGTCGCGCCGGCCACCAGCCCGTGCCGGTTGAGCATGCCGAGCGGGATGCGCACGGGCGCCGACGGCACGGCGACGTCGTCGACGACGAGGGCGCCGATCTCCACCACCGGACCGTCGAAGGCGTAGCCCGCACGGACCTCCTCGACCACCGGATCCTGGGGCCCAGAGTGGTCCGGCACAGGATCGGACGGCACCGCCACGCCCGCCTGCTGCTCCTCCGCCGCAGCGGCAGCCTGCGCGGCCTGCGCGGCGAGGTCGGACGCGCTCGCGTCGCCGTCGGTGGGTCGACCGTCCCCGTCAGCCGTGCTCATGGCGGTCAGGCTACCGCTGCGCGGCGGTCGTGCTGTCTACACTGACGTCGTGATCTTTCGGAGGGTGAGCGACGGTCGGCCGTACCCCGACCACGGACTGTCGCAGCGCGAGTGGGCCGACCTGTCGCCCACGCAGGTGCACCTCTCCGACCTCACGACCACCAAGACGCAGCTCGACCTGGCCAACCTGCTCGACGAGGACTCGACGTACTTCGGCGACCTGTTCGCGCACGTCGTCGCCTGGAACGGCGAGCTGTTCCTCGAGGACGGGCTGCACCGCGCCGTCCGCGCCGCCCTGCAGCAGCGGTCCATGCTGCACGCCCGCGTCCTGACGATCGGAGCCCGTCGATGAACCCCCGCAGCGGAGCCGTCGGCCCCCTCGTCCTGCTCGGCTGTGCACTGCTGCTCGTGCTGGGGCTGTTCGTCGGCTTCCGGCTCGTCACCGCCGAGGCCGACACCGGTGAGGCTGCACCCACCTGCGAACGCCGCGTCGTGGAGAAGGACGACCGTGTGACCAGCAGCCTCGTGAGCGTCGACGTCTACAACGCGAGCAGCCGGGCCGGTCTGGCGAACCGCGTCTCCATCAACCTGCAGCGTCGCGGGTTCCTCGCCGGCCAGATCGGGAACTCCGACAGCAAGGTCAGGCCACGGGTGGCCGCCGTGCTCACGGACGACCCGAAGGACCCGCGCGTCCGGCTCGTCGGTGCGCAGTTCGGCTCCCGCGTGCAGTACGTCGAGCCCGACATCCCGGTCGACGAGGGGTCGGTGACGGTCGTCGTCGGCGACGGGTTCCGCCAGCTCGGGCGCGACGTGCGCGACACCAGCAACGACCGTCGCTTCACGGTCTGCCTGCCCACGGTCCCTGCGGCCTGACCACACCGGAACAGGCGCGGCGGGTCAGGCAGGGTCGGCCGCGTCCCAGCCGGCGAGCCGTCCGTGGCGGCCGACGTCGAGCAGACGCTGCTCGGTGAGCTCGCGGACGTCGCGCGTGGCCACGACGAGCACGTCGTCGCCCCGCACGAGCCGCGTGGTGCGGTGCGGCACGAACGGCGTGCCGTCGCGCACGACGAGCGACACCGACGCCCCTGTGGGCAGGCGCAGCTCGCCCACCTCGACGCCCGCCAGGCGCGATCCGCGCGGCACGTGGACCTGGAGCAGGTCGGCCGAGACCCGTTCGAGCGGCGCGGCCTCGACCTCGAGGTCGCGCACGTCGTCGCGCAGCACCCCGCACCAGCGCGCCAGGCGCGCGAGTGGCGCGGCCTGCACGAGCGTGTAGACGACGACCGCCACGAAGACGATGTCGAAGAGGTCGCGCGAGCCGGGCACGTCTGCGGCCAGCGGGATCGTGGCGAGGATGATCGGCACGGCACCCCGTAGGCCCGCCCAGCCGACGAACAGCTGCTCGCGCCAGCCGACCCGGAACCAGGTGGCGCAGACCAGGACCGACAGCGGCCGGGCGACGAAGGTCAGCACAGCGCCCGCGACCAGTCCCGTCCACAGGTGCCAGAGCGTGAACTCCGAGGGGCTCGCGAGCAGGCCCAGCATGACGAACAGGCCGATCTGCGCGAGCCAGCCGATGCCCTCCACGAACGAGCGGGTGGCGACGCGGTGCGGGAGCTCGGTGTTGCCGAGCACGAGCGCGCACAGGTACACGGCCGCGAAGCCGCTGGCGTGGCCGAGCACGGCGAGGCCGTACGCGAGCACCGTGAACGCCAGCACGATCAGTGGGTAGAGGCCCGACGCCGGCAGCGCGAGCTGGCGCAGCAGCCTCGCGGCACCGAACCCGACCGCCAGGCCGACGACCGCGCCGACGACGATCTCGAAGACGATCAGCCCGATGAAGGAGAGGGCACCGCCGTCGGCGATCTCACCGGCGCTCACGCGGTGACGAGCACGACGATCGGCGCGTCGTTGAGCCCCGACTCCGCCTCCAGCACGCCCTTCACCCGGGGTGCGATGGGCACGGCGCGCAGCACGGAGAACACCGCCGCCGCGTCGGTGGGCGTGAGCACGGCGGCGAGCAGGACCGCGATCTCCCACCGCAGGTCGAGCGCGTAGTGGGCCGCGCCGGCGACGACGAGCACGCTGACCACCGACCCGAGGGTCGCGAGCAGCAGGCCGAGGCCGATCGCCGGGCGCACGTGCTCCCACCGGGTCGTCAGACCGCCCTCGGCCAGGATCAGCACGAGTGCGCCGAAGCCGACCGCGAGCGCGAGGTCGGCGTCGTCGAACTGCACACCCAGGCCCTCCTCGCCGAGCACGAGTCCGAGACCGAGGTAGACGAGCAGCGACGGCAGCCCCACGCTGACGGAGAGCCGGACCGCGAGGATCGCCGCGATGAGGACGCCCGAGCCGACCAGGAGGAACACGTCGAGGTCGTGGACGTCCATGCACCCACCTCCCACCCTCGCCGAGACCCGATCCTATCGAGCGTCGACCGTGCATCGACCTGCAGGGACGCACGCCGTGCGGTGGGATGGACGGGTGCACCGTCGTCGATTTCTCTCGCTCGGGGCCGCGGCGGTCGGCACGGCTGCGCTCGCCGCCTGCTCCGGCCCCAGTGCACCCACGTCGGGCGGTGGCAGCATGGGCGACATGGAACGCATCGCCTACGGCTCCGACCCGTCGCAGTTCGCCGAGCTGACCCGTCCGTCGGGAGCCTCACGCGGGGTGGTCGTCGTCATCCACGGCGGGTTCTGGCGCGCGCAGTACGACCTCTCGCTCGGCCGTCCGCTCGCCGCGTCGCTCGCGGAGGAGGGCTGGACCGCCTGGAACCTCGAGTACCGCAGGGTCGGGAACGGTGGCGGGTGGCCGCAGACGCCCGACGACGTCAGCGCGGGCATCGACAAGCTCGCGGAGGTCGACGGCCTCGACCTCTCGCGCGTGGTGACGCTCGGCCACTCGGCCGGCGGCCACCTCGCGGTGTGGGCGGCGGGACGTCAACGCCTGCAGCCGTGGACGGATGCGAAGGTCCCCGTGACGGCCGCGGTCTCCCAGGCGGGCGTGCTCGACCTCGCGGGGGCTGCCTCGTTGGGCGCCGGGGCCGTGGAGGCGTTCCTCGGCCGGCCCGTCGACCAGGTGCCCGACGCCGACCCGACCGGCCAGGTCCCGCTCGACGTGCCGGTGCGCTGCGTCCACGGACGCGACGACTCGACCGTGCCGATCAGCCAGTCGGAGGCCTACGTCGCCGCAGCCACCGACGCCGGTGCCGACGCGACGCTCACGCCCGTCGACGGCGACCACTTCGTCGTCATCGACCCACGGAGCGAGGCGTGGGCGACGACGGTGCGGCTGCTCGCGGACCTGTAGCGACGACGAGCCAGGTCCAGCCCGCGGCGAGCAGGACCATCGAAAGCACGCCCCACGGCCGGTAGACGTGCTCCTGCCAGAACATCACGGAGCCGACCAGCGTGAGCACGGCGCCGGGCAGCGCCCGCATCACGCCGGCGCGGCTCGCGACGCCGACGGCGAGCGCGGTCGCGGCGATGTAGGCGTAGGACCCGATGGCGCCGAGGTCGCCCGCGACGGGGAAGACGATCCCGAGGCCGCCCGCCTCGGCGTCCTTGATGGCCCCGCCGGCGATCCCGGCGAGGATGTCGAGGCTGGTGTAGAAGCAGGCGTACACGTACGCCAGGACACCGACCACGACGCCGACGGCGCGGTCGTGCTGGCGGGCGACGAGCCACGGGCCCAGCGCGAGGAGCGGGAAGACGGGCAGCAGGACGGTGTGCATCATCTGCCAGTGCGCCGCGTCCTCGACGGTCAGCACCGCCGGGTGCGTCAGCCCGAGCGCGGCGGTGAACAGCGGCGGGAGCGCCACGGCGCAGATCGTGAGGTAGCGGGTCATGGCCTCACCGTAGGCACGATCCCCCCTGCCCGCCGACCACCGCCAGTCGAGCAGCGGCACGCGCGACGAAGGAGCGCCGTGGCTGCGTATCGAGACCACCCGGCAACGGCTCAGCGCGAACCGACCCCCAGCGACAGCACAGAGTGGTCTCGATACGCCCGAAGCACGCTCGTCCCTCGCGGCTCCGCGCTACTCGACCAGCGGCAGGTTCCGCTGGTCGAGTAGCAGGGACGAGCTTGCGAGGTCCCTGCATATCGAGACCACCCGGCAACGGCTCAGCGTGGACCAAGCCCCAGCGTCGGCGTGGAGTGGTCTCGATACGTCTCCGTCAGCTCCTTCGTCGCGGCGTCGACTACTCGACCAGCGGAACACTCCGCTGGTCGAGTAGTCCGAGCGAGCTTGCGAGGCTCGGACGTATCGAGACCACCCGGCAACAGCCCAGCGCGGGCCAACCCCCAGCGAACGCCCAGAGTGGTCTCGACCTCCGCCTGCTCCTTCGTCGCGGCGTCGACTACTCGACCAGCGAAGCCATCCGCTCGGCGGAGGGTCAGGTGGCGTCCTCGACCCAGCCGTGGGTGCGGGTGTGCAGCTCCTCGCAGACGGCGCGGTAGAAGCGCTCGACCTCGGGGCTGGAGAAGTCGGAGGCGCCGGCGAAGGTGTCCGACCTGGCCTGGAACCACAGGGCTGCGCGCAGCAGGGTGATGCCCAGGTCGCCACCCAGGTGCTCTCCGCGCTCGACGGCCTCGAACGCGGGCCGGTAGGCGAGCTGCACGATCGTCGCCGTGGACGACGACAGGAAGAAGGCCGCGTCGAAGGTCTGCGCGAAGGCGTGCAGCGCCGCCCAGTCGGCGTCGGGCCCGGGCACGCGCACGCGTCGGGAGACGGCGAGCTGCTTCTTGTGCGGGACGTTGCGGGGTCCGTCGCTCACGAGGCGTCCTCCTCGGTGGCCAGGGCGGCGACGAGCTCGCGGACCGCGCGACCGTAGCCCGCGACACCCTCCCCGACGACGGTGACCGCGGCGACGTCGCTCAGGTAGGAGAAGTGGCGGAACTCCTCGCGGGCGTGCACGTCGGACACGTGCACCTCCGCGAACGGCAGCGCCACGCCGGTGAGGGCGTCGCGCAACGCCACCGACGTGTGCGTGAGCCCACCCGGGTTGATGACGACCCCCGCACAGTCCTCGCGGGCCTCGTGGATCGCGTCGATGAGCACGCCCTCGTGGTTGCTCTGCAGCGCCCGCACCGCGTAGCCGAGCTCGTCGGCGGTCCGCTCGACGAGCGCGACGACGTCGTCGAGCGTCTCGTGCCCGTACACGGCGGGCTCGCGCGTGCCGAGCAGGTTCAGGTTGGGGCCGTTGACCAGCAGCAGCCGGCGCGGGGGCGAGTCGCTCACGGGGTCACGCTACCGACCTCGTGCAGCCGCCCCCACCGACCCGTCACTGCCAGGCGCGCACCCAGTCGACCTGCAGCGTGGCGGGGAAGGTCGTGCCCGACGTCGGCTTGTTGCCGTCGACGCCCAGCATCTGGGTGAGGTTGATCGTGTAGTCCTGGTCGAACGGCCGGCCTTGCTCGACCGAGGTGTCCGACGTGCGGATGGCGTGGTCGAGGCAGACCTGCCCGTCGTACTCGACGCGGATGCGCTCGCGGTCCCACTCCAGCGCGTAGGTGTGCCAGGCGGTCGGGTCGTCGACCATGCAGAAGTAGTTCGTGTAGTCGCGGGTCGACGTCGCGTAGTGGACGGTCGGGATCAGGCGGTCCGGGTACTGGGAGTAGAACTCCGCGATGTCCATCTCGCCGGTGCCGAGGCCGTCGCCCCAGTACTTCAGCGTCTGCGGGAACAGCCAGAGGGCGCTGTGGACGCCGGGGCCGGAGCTCGCGGGCATCTTCGCGCGGATCTCGACCCGTCCCCGGCTCATCGTGTAGTGGCCCCAGGTGGTCACGGACGCCGACGTGTAGGGCGTCGTGACGGTGGAGCCGTTGGCGGTGCAGGTGACGGGCTCGGACTCCTTGCGCGTCGTCAGGCGCAGGGCGCCGCCCTTCACCTCGAGGTTCTGCGGCCGGTCGACCCAGCAGTCCCCGTAGGTCAGGCCCGTGGCCTCGGTGGTCGCGCTGCTCAACCAGCTGCGCACTCTGGTGGCGCATCTGTGGGAGAACGAGGGCGAGGCCATGACCGTCACCGCGCAGTTCCTCGACAGCGTCAACGTGCCGCCCCCGGGCCGGATTGCCGAACTGTGGGCGCCCGTCGGCCTGCGCTATCACGCGCTGCATCAC
>NZ_LUNF01000275.1:0-4487 GCF_001626145.1 Aeromicrobium sp. REDSEA-S32_B7 | reverse complement strand
CGTCGTGGGCGGCGCCCAGGGCGGGGTGGGTCGTCATGGCTCGATTGTCCCCCCTGGGGCCAGCCGGCCGCCAACCCCCGTGCCCGACACGGGACGAGGCTCACCCGGTCGGGCGGGGCAGGGTGGGGCAGGATGTGGTCATGGCCCCGACGAGCGACGGAGACGATCGCACGCCCGGCCCCGACTGGCCGGGTCCTTCCGGCAGTCGTGCCGCTGGCACGGCCGGCGACCGGGACACGCTCGACGACCTCGGCCCCGACCAGGAGGCACCGACCGGGGCCGACGCCGGCACGCCTCCGCCTCGTCGCGGCGCCAAGGTCGCGTCGGGCCTGCGACGCACCGGGCGCACGGTGGCCCGTGGTGGCGCCGGAGCCGTCGCGGGTGCGCGCCGCTTCACCCACGCCGGTGGCGCGGGCGAGTCGGGCCTGTCGCGTCTGCTCGAGCTGCACGCCTTCAACACCGCCGGCGACGCGGCCGTCGCGGTCTCGCTCGCGGGCACCCTGTTCTTCACCGTGCCGACGGAGCAGGCCAGCGGCCAGGTGGCACTCTTCCTGGTGCTGACGATGCTGCCGTTCGCGTTCGTCGCCCCGCTGATCGGCCCGTTCCTCGACCGGTTCCGTCGCGGCCGGCGGTGGGCCATCGGTGGCACGCTCGCGATCCGCGCGTTCTGCTGCTGGGTGCTCGCCGGGGCCGTGGCCGAAGAGTCGCCCGCGTTCTACCTCGCTGCCCTCGGCTGCCTGGTGGCCTCGAAGGCCTACGGCGTGACCCGCGCGTCGGCCGTCCCCCGGCTGCTCCCCGAGGAGTTCACGCTGGTCAAGGCCAACTCCCGGATCTCGCTCACCGGCACGGCTGCCGCGGCTGTCTCGGCACCGCTCGCCGTGGGTGCCGCCGCGATCGGCGCCGAGTGGTCGCTGCGGTACGCGTTCGTCCTGTTCGTCGTGGGCACCGTGCTCGCGATTCTGCTGCCCGCGCGCGTCGACTCCAGCGAGGGCGAGGAGCAGGTCGACCTGTCCGACCTCAGCGGCCGGCCCGCCAAGCGTGGCATCACGGTCTCGCGCCACGTCGTCGACGCGCTGCGCAGCAACGCCGGGCTCCGGCTCATCACGGGCTTCCTCACCATCTTCATGGCGTTCACGCTGCGCGAGCCGCCCGCCTCGCTGGGGTGGACGGGCAACGCGACGATCCTCATGGGCCTCGTGATCGGGGCCGCCGGCGCCGGCAACACGCTCGGCGTGGTCATCGGCTCGTGGACCCGCTCCCGCAGCCCTCACCGCGTGGTGCTGGTCGTGCTGCTCGTCGACATCGTCGCCTTGGTCGTGGCGGCGGCGTTCTTCCGCTGGCCGGTGGCCGCGCTGCTGGGCCTGACCGTCGGACTCTGCCAGTCGCTCGGCAAGCTCAGCCTCGACGCGCTCATCCAGCGTGACATCGGCGAGGAGGTGCGCACGAGCATGTTCGCGCGCTCCGAGACGCTGCTGCAGCTGTCGTGGGTGATCGGCGGACTCATCGGCATCGGCCTGTTCACGCTCGACGCCGACGTGGCCCTCGCCATGTTCGTGACGGCCGGCGTCGTGGTGGCGTGGGGCGTGTTCGTGCTGCGCCAGGCGCACCTGGCGCGACGTCTCCCGACCGAGCCCGTCGGTCCGGTGCCGCCGCCTGCGCCCTGACGTCAGACGGTGACGAAGCTGCGCATCCCGATCGAGCCCATGTCGATGGAGGCGTTGAAGAAGCGGACCTCCTCCTCGGGGTGCAGCAGGCTGAGCGCCGCGACCATCGGCCGGTAGTGCTCGTCGGTGGGCACGGCGATCCGCGCCTCCCGCCAGGTCCCGTACGGGTCGAGCAGCTGGTCGAGACGACGGTCGGTCAGGGCGGCGGCCGTGTCGGCGTCGAACTGCTCCGCCCAGTCCCACGCCGGCGCTTCCGGCTCCCAGCGGGCGCGGCCGAGCGCGTGCACGATGTTGCCGCTGCCGATGAACAGCACGCCCTGGTCGCGCAGGCGGCGCAGGCGGCCGTACAGCTCGTGCAGCCGCGGCAGCGGCAGGGTGTCGTCGATGCTGATCTGCAGGACGGGGACCTGCGGTGCGGGAGCGAGGTACTTCAGCACCGACCAGGTGCCGTGGTCCAGGCCCCACTGGCTGTCGAGGGCGGCCTCGTACTCCGCGAGGCGATGGGCGAGCACGCGGGCGACCTCGTGGTCGCCGACCGTGTCGTACTGGACGCGCGAGAGCTCCTCCGGGAAGCCGCCGAAGTCGTAGATGACGCGGTTGCGCGGTGCGTCGGTCACGTGCGTGCGCCCCGGCGTCAGCCAGTGCGCGCTCACGACGACGATCGCCTGGGGCTCCGGGAGCCGCTGCCCCTCCACCGTCCACGTGTGGGTGTAGTGGTTCTCGCGGATGGCGTGCATCGGGTTGCCGTGGCCCACGAAGAGCACGGGCATGCGCTCGCTGGGCCGCAGCCGCTGCTCGAGGTCGCTCAGGCGGTGCTCGACCCGTGGGCCCGAGGGAATGGTGGTCACGCGGTGCTCCCGTGCTCAGGTAGTAGATGCTTCAACTACCAGGGTACGCGGCGCGAGCCCCGCGCACCAGGGCCCGGGACTACCCGTCGAGCTCGGTGGCCAGCGCGCGCAGCAGCTGGGCGACCGGCTTGGCGGAGCGGGCGTCGGGGTGACGGCCGTGCCGGTACCCCTCCCCCAGCCCGTCGAGCAGACGGATGAGGTCCTCGACGATCGTCACCATCTCCTCCGGCTTCTTGCGCCGGGCGCGGGCCTGCGTGCGCGAGACGGGAGCCGAGCCCTCGATCACGCGCACCTGGAGCGCCTGGTCGCCGCGCCGGCCCTGCGCCACCCCGAACTCCACGCGCGTGCCCGACTTCAGGGCGGTGACGTCGGCGGGCAGCGCGTCGGAGCGGACGTAGACGTCGCCGCCCTCGTCGCTGCTGATGAAGCCGAAGCCCTTCTCGGTGTCGTACCACTTGACCTTGCCCGTGGGCATGCGCGTGTCCTTCTGTCGGGGGGATCGGAGGGGTGCGGGACCAGCCTAGGGCGTGGTGCCCGGCGGTTCGTCCTCGTCCTTCTCGAAACGAGCCTCGATCACCTGGAAGCCCTTGTGCCGCTGCGCCTTCGCGTAGGCCGTGTAGGCGCGCTCGTCGGCCTCGGTGAGCTCGACGTTGTCGGTGAACGGCGTCAGCAGCGCGCGGGGGTACAGGTGTCGGCGCAGCACCACGTTGAGCTCCAGCGCCATGACGACGAGCACGGCCGCGACGAAGATGAACGCGAGCAGCCCGAGGACCAGCGCGAACGTCTGGTTGACCGTCTGGCTGGCGCGGTTGATCACGCGCGTCACGTAGGAGTTGCCGGCCAGCTGCAGCAGCTGCCAGCCGACGGCGGCGAAGATCGCGCCGGGCAGCACCGAGCGGGTGTGCGCCCGCCCCGCGCTCACCAGGCGGAAGAGACCGACGAAGATCGCGGCGGTGAGCACGAAGCCGGTACCGCGCACGATCCACCCGGTGGCGGGCCCGACGAGTCCCCCGAACGCGTCAGGGTTGGCCAGCACCGACGTCGCGACGGCAAGCACGAGGATGCCGATGCCGGCGATAGCGAGGAAGATCAGGCTCCGCAGCCGCATGAGGAACGGGTTGGCGCGACTGTTGCGCGGGACCGACCACGCGATGTTCGCGGCGTTCTGCGCGGCCTGGCCGAGCCCCATCGCACCGTAGAGGGCCGCGATCGAACCCACGACGATCGCCGTCGTGCTGCCCTGCAGACCCTGCTCGCTGCCGAGCTGGTCGCCGACGATCGGGAACTGGCTCAGCGCCGTGTTCAACAGGCTCTCGCGCAGCTGCGGGTCGCCCTGCAGCACGAAGCCCAGGATCGACGTCGAGATGAGCAGCAGGGGGAACACCGCGACGAACGCGTAGTAGGTGACGATCGCCGCCAGGTAAGGGCCCTGGTCGTCGAAGTACTTGTAGATCACCGCGAGCGGCAGCCCGACGAACCGGTGCCGACGCTGGAAGCGGTCGACCTTGTCGACGGCGCTCATGCCAGCTCGAGGTGCTCTGCCGCGGCCGCGAGCACCGCCGCGAACCGGGGCTCGTCGAGCACGGCGCCCTCGCGACGCACCGCGTCGGGGTCGACGTCGATGAGCCGGTTCACCCGCACCTCGCTGGGTCGGCCCTGCGCGTCCCACGGCCCGGACCCGATGTCGAGCCAGAAGCGACCGTCACGCGCCTCCTGGGCTGCGTCGCGGTCGTGGTCCTTCGACGTGAGCATCAGCCCGACGAGCCGCGCGCCGTCGCGTCCGACGACCAGGACCGGGCGGTCCTTGCCCTGCGCGGGGTCGTCCTCGTACGGCACCCAGGTCCACACGATCTCCCCCGGATCGGGCCGTCCGTCGGGCTTCGGCGCATACGTCAGGTCCACGGCGACAGCCTCCCACACGCCTGCGGCACGGGCCTGACGACGGGATCCGCGGACGGTTCCGCTCGTCGAGTAG
>NZ_LUNF01000274.1:0-4683 GCF_001626145.1 Aeromicrobium sp. REDSEA-S32_B7 | reverse complement strand
GCATATGACGTCGGGAGAATTCAAGTTCGTTCATCAATTTTCCTTGCCCGGTATTGTGGTGGGTTCTTGCTCCTTGATTGCATACGCTTCAACCAAGGCTTCCAGAATCGCAAATCTCTTGAATCTCGTCAACACCCGTTTCCTTTTCCCCTGTCGGATAGGCCGGTGCCGTGGCCGTGGCGTGCTTCGCCGCCGGTCTCGCGGCCGCGTCGGCCCGGCGCGAGGGCTGGGCCTTCGTCGGCACGGCGCTGTCGATCGCCGCGGTGGTGGTCATGCTCTTCACGGCGCTGTTCCCCGACGTCATGGTCTCCTCGCTCGACCCGTCCTGGAGCCTCACGACGACGAACGCGGCGTCGACGCCGTACACGCTGACGATCATGACCTGGGTCGCGGCGGCCTTCACGCCCCTGGTCGTCGGCTACCAGGCGTGGTCGTACTGGGTGTTCCGGCGGCGGATCGGGACGCACCACATCCCTGACGACGTCCTCGCGCCGACCTCCTGAGCCGCGCGGATGAGACCCCTCGACCCCCGGCTGCTGCGCCGGTCCCGACCCGTGCGGCGCTTCCTCGTCGCCACCGTGCTGCTCGGCCTGGTGGCTGCGGTCGCCGTCGTCGGTCAGGCCTGGCTGCTCTCGGCCACCGTCGTCGCCCTCGTCGACGGCGTCGCGCCGACCTCCGTCGCCGCGACCACCGCGGCACTCGCGGGCGTCGTGGCGGCGCGCGGCGTGCTCGCGTGGGCGCACGCGACCACGGGCACCCGAGCCGCGGCGGCGGTCAAGGCCGGGCTGCGCCACGACCTCGTCGACGCCGTGCTCGACCAGCGCCGCACCGGCCCCGCGCCGTCGAGCGCACGCGTCGCCACGCTGCTCGACACGGGTCTCGACGCCCTCGACGGCTACGTGGCCCGCTTCCTGCCGCAGGTGGTGCTGACCGCGCTGGTGCCGGGCGCCGTGGTCCTCACGCTGCTCGCCGTCGACCCGCTGTCGGCGCTGATCGTCGTGCTCACGCTGCCGCTCGTGGTGACCTTCCTCGTCCTCGTCGGCATGGTGACGCGCGACCGCCTCGACGGCCGCTGGGCCGAGCTGCAGCGGCTCGGCCGCCACTTCTCCGACGTGCTCGCCGGGCTGACCGTGCTGACGGGCTTCGGGCGCGACTCCGGCCGCGGCCTCCGCGAGGTGGGGGAGCGGCACCGTCGCGCCACCATGGCCTCGCTGCGCACCGCGTTCCTGTCCTCGTTCGTGCTCGAGCTCTTCTCGACGCTGTCCGTCGCGCTCGTGGCGGTGGCGGCCGGTCTGCGGCTCGTGACCGGCGACCTCGACCTCGCGACCGGGCTGCTCGTCATCGTGCTCGCGCCGGAGGCGTACCTCCCGCTGCGTCGGCTCGGCACGCTCTTCCACGACAGCACCCAGGGCCTGGCGGCGGCCGACGAGGCCCTCACGCTCCTCGACGGCGAACGGCGGACCGGCCACCTGGTGGTCGAGGGTCCCGCGCCGGTCGAGGTGCGCGACCTGGTCGTCGTCCACCCAGGTCGCGAGCGGCCCGCCCTCGCGCTGCCAGGACTGACGCTGCAGCCGGGGGAGTTCGTCGCCGTGACGGGACCGTCCGGTGCCGGCAAGTCGACGCTGCTCGCCGTGCTGCTCGGCTTCGCGCTGCCCACGAGCGGCTCCGTGCGGGTCGGCGGCGTGCCCGTGGTCGAGCTCGACCCGGACGCGTGGCGGCGGCAGGTGGCCTGGGTCCCGCAGGACCCGCACCTGCTGGCCGGCACCGTCGCGGACAACGTCCGGCTCGGCCACCCGGCCGCCTCGGACGAGGCTGTGCGGTCGGCGCTCGTCGACGCAGGAGCGGCCGACCTCGCTCCCCGACGCGAGGTCGGCGAGCAGGGACAGGCGCTGTCGGCGGGGGAGCGGCGTCGCGTCGCGGTCGCCCGGGCGCTCCTGCGGGTGCGCGACGGCGGAGCCTGGCTCGTGCTGATGGACGAGCCGACCGCCGGTCTCGACGCCGAGCGCGAGAGCACCGTCCTCGGGACGCTGTGCCGCCTGCAGGAGTCGGGCGACGTGACGGTGCTCGTCGTCGCCCACCGCGCCGAGACCGTGGCGGCGGCGTCGCGGGAGCTGCGCGTCGACCGCCCGGTCGAGGTGGTCCAGGCCGGGCCGGCAGGAGAGGTGACCCCGTGAGCCGCCGGTCGCGCCTGCTGGCATCGTCGCGCACCCGGCTCGCCGCGGGTGGCGCGCTCGGCGTGCTCGCGCAGCTGAGCTCGCTCGGGCTGCTGCTGACGTCGGGCTGGCTGGTCGTGCGCGCGGCGGAGCAGCCACCGGTGCTCTACCTCATCGCCCGCGGGATCGACCACCGCGTGCGGTCCTACGAGGGACTCGCCCGCGTGATGCCCACAGCCGGCGCGACGCGTCGCGGCGACGTCGTCCGCACCGTCGTCGCTGACGTCGAGGCGCTGCAGGACGGTCTGCTCCGCCTGCGGCTGCCGTGGGTCTCGGCCCTCGTCACGTGCGCGGTCACGGTGGCCGTCGTCGCGCTGGTCCTGCCGGCGGCGGGCGTGGCGCTCGCCGCCTTCGCCGCGACGGCCCTGCTGGCGGCGCGCGTGCTCGTCCCGAGGCTCGCGGGTGCCGAGGGCAGCGCACCGACGGCGCTCTCGCCCGACGTGACCGAGCTCGTGCTGGCGGCACCCGACCTCGTCGCCTACGCGTCCGCGCGAGGCCGTGACGTCCGGGCGCACGCCGCCGTCGACGCGCTCGCCCGTCAGGACCGGCGACGAGCCTGGGCCGGAGGTCTCGGCTCGCTCGTGGTGCTCGTCTCCTGCGCGGCCTGCGTGCTCGCGACCGCGCTGCTCACGGCCGACGCAGGCCTCACCGGTCCGCTCGTCGGCGTGCTGCTCCTCGCGCCGGTCGGGCTGGTCGACGTGCTGGACGCCGTGGCGGAGGCCGAGCGGCTGCGACCGCGCGTGCAGGCCGCGCGCCGCAGGCTCGTCGCGCTCGAGGGGGGCAGCGACCCGATGCCGGCCCCCCTCGACGGTACGCGCCGGCCCGACGGCTTCGCCCTGGACCTGCAGGACGTCACGCTCGGCTGGGACGCCGACCTCGTCGAGCACCTCACCGTGCACGTGCCCGAGGGCGCGCGGGTGGTCGTCACCGGCCCCAGCGGGTCGGGCAAGAGCACGCTCGCGGCCACGCTGTCCCGGTTGGTCGCGGCCCGGAGCGGCACGGTGCGGCTGGGCGGCGTCGACCTGCTCGACCTCGACCGCGAGCAGGTGCGCGCCGTGGTCGGCTGGATGCAGCAGGACACCGTGCTGTTCGACACCACGGTGCGCGAGAACCTGCGCGTCGCCGACCCCCGCGCCGACGACGCCACGCTGTGGCGCGCGCTCGGCCGCGTCCGGCTCGCCGACACGGTCGCCTCGTGGCCCGACGGGCTCGACACCGTGCTCGGCGAGGACGGGTCGCGCGTCTCCGGCGGGGAGCGGCAGCGGCTCGGTCTCGCCCGCATGCTGCTGGCGGGACACCGCGTCCTCGTGCTGGACGAGCCGACCGAGCACCTCGACGGCGAGACCGCCCGCGCCCTGCTCGACGACGTCGACGCCCTGGCGCCCGAGCACACCGTCGTCGTCGTGTCGCACGCCCCGGAGGTCGTCGCGCGGTACCCGCAGCGGGTCGACCTGCGGCCGTCGCCGGTCCGACGTCCTAGGGTGGTCCGGTGACCAACACCGAGCTGCTCGTCGCCCTCATCGCCGTCGCCGTCGTCGTCCTCGGCGGCGGCGCCGCCCTCCTCGACCACGACGTCGACGTCCTCGAGCACCCTGGTCCGGCCGTAGCCGGCGGTGACTCCTCGCAGCTCAAGCATGCTGGTCCTCCCCGGACGTCTCGTCGGTCGTCCCCGGCTCCGGGGGCTCGGTCCCCTGGTGGCCCAGGTAGACCTCCTGGACCCGGGGGTCGGCCTGGATGGTGGCGACGTCGCCCTCGGCGAGCACGGTGCCGCCGTGCATGACGGTGACGACGTCGGCGAAGCTGCGCACGAAGTCCATGTCGTGCTCGATCACGACGATCGTGCGCTCGTGGCCGATGCGGCGCAGCAGCTCGCCGGTCTGCTCACGCTCCTCGGCGCTCATGCCGGCCACCGGCTCGTCGAGCAGCATCACCTTCGCGTCCTGGACGAGCAGCATGCCGATCTCCAGCCACTGCTTCTGCCCGTGCGCCAGCACGCCCGCGGGCCGGTCGCGCAGGTGGGAGAGCCCGATGGTGGCCAGGGCCTCCTCGACGTACGCCGGCACGCCCCGTCGCGCGCGCAGCATGCCCCAGGGGCTGCGGTGGATGCCGCCGGCGATGTCGAGGTTCTGCAGGACGCTGAGCTCCTCGAAGACCGTGGCGGTCTGGAAGGTCCGCCCGACCCCGGCGCGCACGATGCGGTGGGACTTCATCGAGAGCAGGTCCTGGTTGCGGTAGCTCGCCCGCCCGGTGCCCTGGACCAGGCCCGTGACCGCGTCGACCAGGGTGGTCTTGCCCGCGCCGTTGGGTCCGATCAGGAAGTGCAGCCTTCCCTGCAGGAGGGTCAGGTCCACGCCGTCGATGGCCTTGAAGCCGTCGAAGTCGACGGTGAGGCCGCGGATCTCGAGGTAGTCGTGCCCGAGCTCGTCGGGCCGGTGGGTCTGCACGCTCATGCCGCGCTCCTCCCGAACCG
>NZ_LUNF01000273.1:0-6411 GCF_001626145.1 Aeromicrobium sp. REDSEA-S32_B7 | reverse complement strand
GTGCGCGGGGTGCGGAATTGTTGCGAATTGTTCGCATTTCTGCACCCTTGCGCCATCTGGGTGAGGGGCCTAGAGGCGGGCGCGAACCAAGCTTTACGCCTAGGAATCATTCGTGGTCGACCTCGAACAATACCTGCCCATCCTGATCTTCCTGATATTCGCCGCAGGGCTTTCGGCGCTGTTCGTCTTCCTGCCGATGGGCGTGTCGCGGCTGACCGGAGCGCACAAGCCCGATGCCGAGAAGCTCAGCGAATATGAGTGCGGTTTCCCCGCCTTCGAGGACCCGCGCAGCCAGTTCGACGTCAAGTTCTACCTCGTGGCAATCAGCTTCCTGCTGTTCGATCTCGAGGCCTCGTTCCTGTTTCCCTGGGCGGTAAGCCTCGAATACACCGGCTGGACCGGCTGGATCGCGATGATCATCTTCCTCGGCATTCTGGCGGTCGGCCTGGCCTATGAATGGAAGATGGGCGCACTGGACTGGGAATGACATGAGCAATTCGACCATCATCACCCCGCCGCAGACCGTGCCCGCCGCGCAGGGCGGCGAAACCCGCCAGCCCGACGCGGACTATTTCAACGCGCTCCAGACCGAGGTGAACGACAAGGGGTTCCTCGTCACCAGCACCGAGGACCTGTTCCAGTGGGCGCGCACCGGATCGCTGTGGTGGATGACCTTCGGCCTCGCCTGCTGCGCGGTCGAGATGATCCACGTCAACATGCCGCGTTACGACATGGAGCGCTTCGGCGTGGCTCCGCGCGCCTCGCCGCGGCAGAGCGACGTGATGATCGTAGCCGGTACGCTGTGCAACAAGATGGCGCCCGCGCTGCGCAAGGTCTACGACCAGATGTCGGAGCCCAAATACGTCATCTCGATGGGCAGCTGCGCCAATGGCGGCGGCTATTACCATTACAGCTATTCGGTGGTGCGCGGCTGCGACCGTATCGTCCCCGTCGACATCTATGTTCCCGGGTGCCCGCCGACCGCCGAAGCGCTGCTTTACGGCGTGATGCAGCTGCAGCGGAAAATCCGCCGCGCGGGCACGATCGAGAGGTAGGGCGCAATGGCTACGCTACATTCCGCACCCCGCTTCACGCAGATCAACGGGCTGAAGGACACGCTGGGCAAGGCGCTCGGCGCGCACTTGCTCGATGTGCATGAAGAGCACGGCGAACTGCTGTTCACCGTAAAGCGCGACAGCATCGAGGACGTGCTGCGCATCCTGCGCGACGACCACAAGTACCAGCAGCTGATGGAAATCGCCGGAGTCGACTATCCGAGCCGCGCGGAGCGGTTCGAAGTCGTCTACATGCTGCTGTCGCTGACCACGAACAACCGCATCATGGTCAAGTGTTCGGCGAGCGAGGACACGCCGGTCCCGACGGCAACGACGCTGTGGCCCAATGCGGGCTGGCTCGAGCGCGAAGTGTTCGACATGTACGGGGTGCTGTTCAGCGGCAATCCCGACCTGCGCCGCATCCTGACCGACTATGGTTTCCAAGGGCATCCGCAGCGCAAGGACTTCCCGCTGACCGGCTATACCGAACTGCGCTATTCCGAAGAGGACAAGCGCGTCGTCTACGAGCCCGTAAAGCTGGCGCAGGATTTCCGCAGCTTCGACTTCCTCAGCCCGTGGGAAGGCGCCGACTATATCCTTCCCGGCGACGAAAAGGCGGGCGGCACCGGTGAGGCGCCGGGCAAGGGCGCGCCGACGCCGATGACCGCAGAGGCGGTCAAGAAGACCGACGAGGCGAAGAAGGCACCGCCGCCGACGCCCAAGACGACCGACAACGGCAAGCAGACCGGCGCGGGCGAAAAGGCGAATAAGGAAGCCGCGAAGCCGAGCAAGGACGGCGCCAAGGCCAAGCCTGCGGCAAAGGCCAAGACGCCCGCGACCAAGAAGGCCGAAAAGGCTCCGGCAAAACCCAAGGCAGCCGCCAAGGCGCCGATCAAGCCGCGCAAGCCCAAAGCAGGAGGTGACGCATGACCGATAATGCGACGGTCCGGCACCACGGAACCGCAGCATCCCGCGGCGCACGGCGTGCTGCGCATGGTGATGGAACTCGACGGCGAGATTATCGAACGCGTCGACCCGCACGTCGGGCTGCTCCACCGCGGCACCGAAAAGCTGATCGAGTATAAGACCTATCTGCAGGCGTTGCCCTATTTCGACCGGCTCGACTATTGCTCGCCGCTCGGCATGGAGCATAGCTATGTGCTGGCGATCGAGAAATTGCTCGATCTCGAAGTGCCCGAACGCGCGCAATATCTGCGCGTGCTGTTCGCCGAGCTGACGCGCATCTGCAACCATATGCTCAACATCGGGTCGCACGTGATGGACGTCGGCGCGATGACGCCGAACCTGTGGGTGTTCGAACTGCGCGAGGATTGCCTCAACTTCTTCGAACGCGCGAGCGGCGCGCGGATGCACTCGGCCTGGTTCCGCCCCGGCGGCGTCCATCAGGACGTTCCCGAAAAGCTGCTCGTCGATATCGGCGAATGGGTCGATAAGCGCCTGCCCGAACTGTTCGGCGATGCGATGAGCCTCGTCATCGACAACCGTATCTTCAAACAGCGCAACGTCGATATCGCCGTGGTCAGCAAGGAAGACGCGCTGGCCTGGGGCTTCTCGGGCCCGATGATCCGCGGCAGCGGCATCGCGTGGGATTTGCGCAAGGCACAGCCCTATGACGCCTATGCCAAGATGGATTTCGACATTCCCGTTGGGACCAAGGGCGACTGCTACGACCGCTTCATGGTCCGCGTGCAGGAAGTCTATCAGTCGGCTCGCATCATCAAGCAGTGCCTGCGCGACATGCCCAGCGGCCCGGTTGCCAGCCTCGACCGCAAGGTTTCGCCGCCGAAGCGCGGCGAGATGAAGCAGTCGATGGAATCGCTGATCCACCACTTCAAGCTCTATACCGAGGGCTTTCACGTCCCGGCGGGCGAGGTTTACGTGGCGACCGAAAGCCCCAAGGGCGAATTCGGCGTCTATCTGGTCAGCGACGGCACCAACAAGCCGTACCGCTGCAAGATCCGCCCGACAGCGTTCAGCCACCTTCAGGCGATGGACTTCATGTGCAAGGGGCACATGCTTGCCGATACGACCGCGATCATCGGCGCGATCGACGTCGTGTTCGGGGAGTGCGACCGGTGAATTGGCTCGCGGCTTATCGCCATCAACTGGCTGAGGAAGCCGCGGGTCGCAGTAACCGGTTTGCTCGCATCTTGGGGTATTTTCGTACTTTTTCGTGGATTTGTGTCGCCATAGGTGCAGCGTTCGTAGGCTTCGGGGTTTGGTACATGTTGACCTACCCCGGAGACGGTACGGCCAGCATGGCGTTTCTCTTCTTTCCATTAGGGGCCGTTCTGATCTCTGCACTGGGTGGAGGGGTTTATGGCCTCGCCCAATTGTTTCTATCGGTCAGTAAAACTTCGGAATTTAAAGAAAATGGCTGACGCACCCCAAATCCCCGACGAAGCCGAAGTCCGCGCGCGCTGGGGCGCTTTTGCGTGGACGAAGGAAAATGCCGAGAAGGCGAAGGCCGTCGTCGCGCGCTACCCGGCGGGGCGTCAGCGTTCGGCGGTGATGCCGCTGCTCGATCTCGCGCAGCGCCAGGTCGGTGCCGAGACGCAGACGCAGGGCTGGCTGCCCGTGCCGGTGATCGAATATGTCGCGGCCGAGCTCGATATGCCGTTCATGCGCGCCTACGAAGTCGCGACCTTCTACACCATGTACAATCTCGCGCCGGTCGGCCGCTATCATGTGCAGGTTTGCGGCACGACGCCGTGCCTGCTGCGCGGGTCGGACGATGTCATGGCGGCGTGCAAGAACCGCGGGATGACCAAGGGCAAGACCACGCCCGACGGGCTGTTCACGCTGACCGAGGTCGAGTGCATGGGCACCTGCACCAACGCGCCGATGGTCCAGATCAACGACGATAATTACGAAGATCTCGACTATGACAGCATGACCCGCATCCTCGAGGATCTGGCGGCGGGCAAGCAGCCCAAGACCGGCACCCAGAATGTGCAGCGTCATACGAGCGATCCCGAAGGCGGCCCGACGACCCTGAAAGACATGGTCAAGGCCAACCACGACTATCGGAAGGAATGGTGATGACCCAGAAGGACATCATCACGATCCTGGCGATCATCGGTGCGCTCGTCGTGCTCGTGGGGGTCCCCCTCGCGCTCGCGACCGCGCCCGACGGCCTGGCCCCCGCGGTGGTCGTCGCCGCTGTCCCGCTCGCCGTCCTGGCCTCGCTGACCGCCCTCGCCCTCGGGGTCTCCCGCGGTGCCGGCGACACGCTGACCTACCCGCTGCTGCAGAACGTCCTGCTGCCCGCCGGTCGCGTGGTCGCGGTCGGGGTCGCCGTCCTGGCCGGGTGGGGAGTCAGCGAGGTTGTGGCGGCGTGGTTGCTGCCGGTGCCGCTCGTGCTCGTGGTCGCCATCGCGCTCGCCCTGCGGCACGTCCCACGCACGCGGACCCCGCGCCGCGCCTACCCGGGCTTTTGGGGATTCAGCGCGGCACGGGGGGCCACAGCGTGCGTCGAGGTCGTCCTCGAGTGGGCCGACGTCGTGGTCGTCGGCGTGCTCGCGTCGCCGGCCGAGGCCGGCGTGTACGCCGTGGTCACGCGCTGCGCCCGTGCGGGCGAGGTCGTGCAGCAGGCGGCGCGCATCGCCGTCGGGCCGGCGATCAGCAGCGCGTCGGCCCGCGGCGACACGGCGCTCGTGGGACGTCTGTACGGCGTCGTCACCGCCGCCATGGTGTGGGCGGCCTGGCCGTTCTACGCCGTGCTGGCGGTGTTCGCCGAGCCCGTGCTCTCGATCTTCGGCCCCGACTTCACCTCGGGCGCGACGTCGCTGCGCGTCCTCGCGGTTGCGATGGCGGTGGCCACCGCCGCGGGCGCCGTCCAGAGCGTGCTGCTCATGGCCGGGCGCAGCAGCTGGCAGCTCGCCGACAAGACCGGGGCGCTCGTGCTCGACCTCCTCCTGCTGGCGCTGCTCGTCCCGCACTGGGGCATCGAGGGCGCGGCCGTCGCCTGGGCGGCGACCATCGTCGTCGACACCCTCGTCGTGGGCTACCAGGTGCAGGTGTTGATGGGCGTGCGCCCGCCGTGGCGACCGATCCTCTGGGCGGCCGCCCTGCCCGTCGTGCTCGTCCTCGTCCCGAGCGCGCTCGCGCTGCTGCTGTGGGGCACGTCGTGGACGGTGGCCGTCACCACGACCGCCGTGGTCGCCATCGTCCACGTCGTCGTGGGCGTCGTGGCGCGCGAGCGGCTCGGCCTCGTCGCTTTGGCCAGGCTCCGGGCCGTCTGACCCACCGGGCCCGGGCCGCTCCCGGGTGCTGCTCAGCGGCGCGGGAGCAGGACCGTCAGGGCGACGTCGACGCCCTGCACGGCCAGCAGGCTGCGCACGCGACGTGCCGCGACCGCGTCGTCGTCGACCGACCGCGCCAGCACCACGTGGTCGACACGGGTGCCAAGGGTCGCGACGAGGGCGTCGGAGGCCAGCGCGGAGGAGTCGACGACCACGAGCTCGCCCGTCCAGGTCGCCTTCTTGCGGTCCGTGGGCCAGCCGCGCGCGATCTTGCTCTCGAGCAGGGCCGACGCGTCGACGTGCCGCACGGGCAGGCCGCGGCGGCGCAGCGCCTCGGCCAGGCCCTCTCCCGACTGGGTGCCGACGGACCCGTCGACGAGGAGCGTCACGGGACCGTTGGCCGGCGCGGTCGCCGGGGTCACCGAGCGGCTCGGCATCGCGACCGCGGCGACCAACCACGTGACCAGGCACCCGCTGGTGACCGCCACGATGGCCACGACGGCGCACCGGATGAGCGAGGGCCGCTACGCGCTCGGGCTCGGCCGTGGCTTCGACGTCCTCTTCGACCTGATGGGCCTGCCGCGCATCACCGGCGCCCAGATGGAGGACGCCATCGGCATCTACCGCCGGCTCTGGCGCGGCGAGTCCGTGGTGGGGCACGAGGGGCCGGCGGGGAGCTACCCCTACCTCAACCAGGACTCCTCCTTCGACGAGCGCATCCCCGTGCTGATGATGGCCATCGGTGACAGGTCGCTCGAGCTCGCCGGCCAGGTGGCCGACGGGGTCGTGCTGCACACCTTCCTCACCGACGAGGCGCTGGCCCGGATGGTGCGGGTGGTCCGCGAGTCCGCCGAGCGCGCCGGCCGCGACCCCGCGTCGGTGCGGGTCTGGTCGGTGCTCGCCACGGTCGAGGACGCCATCGACGAGGAGGCTCGGTTGCGCAAGCTGGTCGGGCGGCTGGCGACGTACCTCCAGGGCTACGGCGCCGTCCTGGTCAGGGCCAACGGCTGGGACCCCGAGGTCTTCCGGCGGTTCCGGGAGGACCCGTTCGTGACCGGGTACGGCGGTGCGTTCGACGCCATCGGCACCAC
>NZ_LUNF01000272.1:0-2796 GCF_001626145.1 Aeromicrobium sp. REDSEA-S32_B7 | reverse complement strand
CTCCAGGACTCCATCGGGCTGCTGCCCGCGGAGGGCGTGCAGTACAACACCGACCAGTGGGACGGCTACACGGTCGAGCGTCGGCAGGTGCTCGAGCACCTCGCCGACCAGAACATCACCGACACGGTCTTCCTGACCGGCGACATCCACTCGGCGTGGGCCTGCGACCTGCCGACGAACCCCGGCACCTACCCGTTCAGCACGACCGTCGGCACCGAGCTCGTCTGCACGTCGGTGACCAGCAACAACCTCAAGGACATCCTCGGGGCACCCCCGCGCACCGCGTCGGTGGGGGTCGAGGAGGCGATCAAGACGGCGAACCGTCACGTCAAGCACCTCGACTTCGACAACCACGGCTTCTCGGTCCTGGACGTGACACCGGCTCGCGTGCAGATGGACTGGTACGTCATCAGCAGCCGCGCCGACCGCGCCGCGACCGCCAGCTGGTCGACGTCCTACGAGGTCCCGGCCTCGGCCCAGAAGGTCCGCAAGGTCAGCCAGCCCACGACAGGAGCCAGCGCATGAGCGCCCCCCAGCTCGACCGACGGACCGTGCTGCGCGCGGCCGCCGCCACCGGTGGTGCCGTCGTCCTCTCCGGCGCTGCCGGCGCCCCGTGGGCCTCGGCCGCGCCCGTCACGTCCAAGCGCGTGTACGTGCTGGTCATCGACGGCTGCCGACCTGACGAGATCACGCCCGAGTCGACCCCGAACCTGCACGCGCTGCGCGCTGCTGGCCGGTGGTTCCCGCAGGCCCGATCCATGCCGATCGCGGAGACCATCCCCAACCACGTGATGATGATGACCGGCGTGCGTCCGGACCGCAGCGGCGTCCCGGCGAACTCGATCTACGACCGTGCGCGGCAGGAGGTGCGCACGTGCGGCGAGCCGACCGACATCGTCTTCCCCACCATGCTCGAGCGCCTGCGCGAGCGCGGGCTCACCACCGGCTCGGTGCTCAGCAAGGACTACCTCTACAGCGTGTTCGGCACGCGGGCGACCTACCGCTGGGAGCCGTTCCCGCTGCTGCCGGTGACCAACCACGCCCTCGACGTGTTCACGATGAGCGCGCTGCGCACGATGATCTCCGAGGCCGACCCGCACCTCGTGTTCGCGAACTTCGGCGACATCGACCGCTTCGGGCACAGCGACCTCACGGGCTCCAACCTGCAGGTGCTGCGCCGCACGGCGCTCACCTCCACCGACGCGCAGATCCGCTCGTTCGTCTCCTGGCTGCGCACCCGCAGCACCTGGTCGTCCACGACCGTCGTCGTGCTGGCGGACCACTCCATGGACTGGAGCGACCCCGACCGGCTCATCAGCCTGACCCGCGCCTTCCAGGGCAACGCCCTGCTCGAGGGCCAGGTCGCGATCGCCGACAACGGCGGCGCCGACGTGATCAGCTACCTCGGCCGCAGCGCCGACCGGTCCCGTGCGCTGGCCGAGGCCACGCGGGTGGCGCTGGCGACGCCGGGCGTGCTCAGCGTCCGTACGACGGCGCAGCTGCGCCTCGGCGCCAAGGCGGGCGACCTCGTCGTCTACTGCAAGTCGGGCTACCGCTTCTCCGACCCCGACCTGTACTCCAACCCGATCCCGGGCAACCACGGCCACCCGGCGACGGAGGCCATCCCGTTCTTCCTCACCGGCGGCGCCGTCCGACCGGCGGTGCTCAGCGAGCGCGCCGCGACGATCGACGTCGCTCCGACGATCGCGAAGATCTTCGGGCTGTCAGCGCCGCGCGACGGCTTCGACGGCGTGGCACGGGTCTGAACGGGTCGGGTTCGGCGCAAAGTCGGCGCGCACGACCCGGCGGCCGTAGGATCGGCCGAGTGGTGGGAGCCGTGCGACGCGTCGGGCCGCCGGTGTCGGTGCTGACGCTGGTGTGCCTCGTGCTGTCCGTGCTCGCTGCCACCGCCCCGGCCGAGGCGGCCAAGGACCCGCGCCTGACCCGCGCGGTCTACGTCGACCCCACGACGGCGTCGGCGCGCGCGGCGGTGAAGGACAAGCGCTATGCGCCCATCGGGTCGCGCGCGCAGGCCTTCTGGCTGACCGAGGGGTACCCGGCCTCCAAGGTGGCGTCGGTCGCCGCCGAGTACGCCGACCGGGCGCGTCGCGCGAAGCGCACCCCGTTGCTCGCGGTCTACGCGATCACCGGACGCGACTGCGGGCAGCACTCCGCCGGCGGCCTCAACCCGACCCAGTACAAGGCCTGGGTCGACCAGGTCGCCAAGGGGCTGCGCGGCCGGTACGCGATGGTCGTGCTGGAGCCCGACGCCCTCGCCCTGCTCGGCGCGTGCTCCGGCCAGGGCGATCGCACCGCACTGCTGCGGTACGCGACGCGGAGCCTGACGCGGGCAGGTGTCTGGGTCTACATCGACGCCGGGCACAGCCGGTGGATCACGCCGCAGGACATGGCGAAGCGCCTGGTGTCGGCCGGTGTCCGCGACGCGCGTGGCCTGGCCACCAACACCTCCAACTTCCGGCCGACGAGCGAGGAGCGCACCTACGGCGCCGCCGTCGTGGCCGAGCTCGCGAAGCTCGGCGTCAAGGGCAAGCGGTACGTCGTCGACACCTCGCGCAACGGCGCGGCCAAGCCCGTGACGCCGGGCGTCTGGTGCAACCCGCCGGCCGCGCGCCTCGGGCACACGCCGACGATCGTCGACCGCAACGGCCTCGACGCCTACCTGTGGGTCAAGCGGCCCGGCGAGTCCGACGGTCAGTGCGAGGGCGGCCCGAACGCCGGCACCTGGTGGCCCACCGGCGCCCGCCGCCTCCTGGCCCGCTGAGCTCGGTCAGAGGA
>NZ_LUNF01000271.1:0-3113 GCF_001626145.1 Aeromicrobium sp. REDSEA-S32_B7 | reverse complement strand
GACTCGATGGCCGGGATGATCCCCTCGGTGCGCGCGAGCAGGCTGAAGGCCTCCATCGCCTCGGTGTCGGTGACCGGGAGGTACGTCGCGCGGCCGCTGTGGGCGAGCTGCGCGTGCTGCGGCCCGACTCCGGGGTAGTCCAAGCCGGCGGAGATCGAGTGGGACTCGACGGTCTGGCCGTCGTCGTCCTGCAGGACCCGACGAGCGCCGTCGACGCCGTGACCGAGCAGGCCGTGGCCGACGGGGTGCGACGTCTGCGCACCGGACGGTCCACCCTCGTGCTGACCTCCAGCCCGGCCCTGCTGCGCGCCGCCGACCGCGTGCTCGTCGTGCGCGGTGGACGCGTGGTCGCCGAGGGCACGCACCTGGACCTGCTCCGCGACGCCGACTACCGCGAGGCGGTCGAGCGATGAGCCAGACCCAGCACGCCGACCAGCTCCTGCCGGTCGCCGACGGTCGCAGCACCACGCGCGTCGCGTGGCGTCTGCTGCGCGCGCGTCGAGGCAGCCTGGCGCTGACCGTGGCCGCCTTCCTGGTGACCGGCTTCGCCGGCATCGTGCCGGTGCTCATGATCGGCCGCGTCGTCGACGTCGTGCGTGACGACGGCACCTTCGCAGAGGTGCTCGCGCCGGTCGCCGTCATGCTGGCCGCCGCGGTCGTCGCCGCGGTGTCGACCACCGTGTCGACGGCAGCGCTCGCCAGGACGGTGGCACCCGCCCTGGCGGAGCTGCGCGAGGAGGTGCTCGACCGAGCCCTCCACCTCGACTCCCAGCAGCTCGAGGCGGCCGGCGTCGGCGACGTCCTCGGACGCGTGGGCGACGACGTGCGGCGCGTCACCGAGTCGCTCGACGAGGCCATCCCGATGCTCCTCACGTCGGTCTCGGCGATCGCCTTCACCGTCGGCGGCCTCTTCACGCTCGACTGGCGGCTGGGCTTGGCAGGTCTCGCTGCCGCGCCGGGCTACGTGCTCGGCATGCGGTGGTACCTGCCGCGCTCGATCCCGTACTACCGGGCCGAGCGCACGGCCGAGGGCGCGCGCGCCGAGGTGCTCGTGACCGGCGTGCGCGACGCGCCGACGCTGCGTGCGTTCGGTGTCGAGGACATCGCCCTCGAGCGGGTGGAGCGACGTTCCGGCGACGCCGTCGCGATCACGCTCGACGTCTTCCGCCTCTACACGCGGCTCGGCGCCCGCATGAACGCGTCGGAGTGCGTCGGGCTCGTCGTCGTCCTGGCGACGGGGTACGCCCTCGTCAGCACCGGCTCCGCCAGCGTCGGTGACGCGACGGCCGCGGCGCTCTTCTTCCACCGGCTGTTCAACCCGATCGGTGCGGTGCTCTACGTCTTCGACGCCGCACAGGCCAGTGGTGCCGCCCTCGCGCGCCTGGCCGGGGTCGCGCTCATCCCGCCGCGCGACGTCGCGCCGGTCGACGCGGGGCCCGAGCCGGTGCTCACGCTGCAGGGCGTGCACCACGCGTACGAGACCGGCCGGCCCGTGCTCGCCCCCGTCGACCTGACGATCCAGCCCGGCGAGCACGTCGCCGTCGTCGGTGCGACGGGCGCCGGCAAGTCGACGCTCGGCGGCATCGCGGCCGGGACGCTGCGGCCCACCGGAGGCCACGTCCGGCTCGGCGCGCTCGACGTGACCACGGCACCCGAGCCCGTCGTGCGCCGGCACGTGGCCCTCGTGTCGCAGGAGGTGCACGTGTTCGCCGGCAGCCTGCGCGACAACCTGCTGCTGGCCCGGGCCGACGCCGACGACGACGCGCTGTGGAGCGCCCTCGCGACCACCGACGCCGCCGGCTGGGCCCGCGCGCTCCCCCACGGCCTGGACACCGTGGTCGGCGACCTCGGGCACCCGCTCACCCCGGCCCAGACGCAGCAGCTCGCCCTCAGCCGCGTCGCCCTGCTCGACCCGCAGGTGGTCGTGCTCGACGAGGCGACGGCGGAGGCCGGCTCGTCGGGCGCCCGCGAGCTCGAGCAGGCGGCCGCCGCGGTCACGCACGGTCGGGCGGCACTGGTCATCGCGCACCGGCTCACCCGCGGTGGCGTTGATCGAGGCGCGCGGCTTCACGGCGACCGATTTTGCGCGCTATCACCCCGGCGGCGCGCTGGGCTCGGCGCTGGTCGACAAGGCGATCGGCGAGGCCGGCGACGCCGACACCGCCGCCGCCCTCGGCAGCGGGGACCTCGCCGTGCTCGCCACTCCTCGGCTGCTGGCCTGGCTCGAGGAGGCCACCCGCGCAGCGCTCGACCTGGACGAGCACCGCACGAGCGTCGGCACCCGCGTCGAGGTCGAGCACGTGGCCGCCAGCCCCGTCGGCGCGACGGTGACCGCGACCGCCGACGTCACCTACGAGGACGGCCGGCTCCTGCGGTTCCGGGTGGCCGCGCACGACGCCCACGGGACGATCGTCGCCCATGGCGAGGTCCGGCGCGTCGTCGTCGACCGTGAGCGCTTCCTGTCGCGCCTGCCCACTCCCTGACCCTCCCCGACCCGTCGCTCCAGGGCGTGTGCCGCGCCGGCGGGCCCGTGTGGGACCATGGACGCTGGACGTCTGAGGAGGACCATCATGGGTAAGACCGGCCGCAAGCGCCGCGCGCGTCGCAAGAAGGGCGCCAACCACGGCAAGCGCCCCAACGCGTGACCTGACGCTCCCCGCGAGCGCAGACGATCGAAGCCCCCACCGGCCCACGCCGGCGGGGGCTTCGACGCGTCGGGGTGTTGCGCGCGTGGGGGCTGGACTTGCGCGGGGCCTTGGCCTTGCTGGTGCGCTGCCGCAGGGGGTCTCCACCTGCTGGTGCGCAGCCGCGGGAGGTCCGGGCTTGCTGGTGCGCTGCCTCGGCTTTCGCTGGGTGTGGTCTCCGCAAGGGCCTCGACCGGGCGGCTGGCGACCGCGCTGGTCTGGGGTCTCGGGCGGCGGGTTGGTGCTGGGGGTGGATGCACGATTCTGCGTTCGTGCGTCGGTGTTCAAGGCTTCTGCGTTTCCTACGGGATCCCGTCACCAACGCAGAAGCGTTCGACCTCGAACGCACGAAGGAAGAATCGTGGGTGCCCTTGGGGGTGGGGTGGGCAGCGCTTCTCCCTTCTCGTGGCACGTGCCACGAGAAGGGAG
>NZ_LUNF01000270.1:0-5648 GCF_001626145.1 Aeromicrobium sp. REDSEA-S32_B7 | reverse complement strand
CTGCTGGCCGGTCCGTCGGCGTCCAGCCTCGACGGTGGCGCGGTCGACGTCGTGCGCCGCGAGGCCTCCCAGGTCTCGACCGTCGACGTGACCGACTCCGCCGCCGGGCGGGCCGTCACGGCCCTCGCCCTCGCCCGCGTGGCGGCCGGCGAGACGGGTGCGTGGGGCACCTCGCGCAGCGAGGACGGCTCCGTCCCGCGCTAGTCCGGCGCCTGGTCGCCGCGCCGCCCCGGCTGGTCATGGCCGCCGCGGCGAGGGGCTACACTGGAATCCCGTGGAGCAGTGACGACCACGGCACCTGCCGTCGGTCCCGCTGAGCCGCATCCAGGCCCACGACCACGGGAGTCACCTTGCAGGGCAGCGCCGTCACCAAGCACGTCTTCGTCACCGGAGGCGTCGCCTCCTCCCTCGGCAAGGGGCTCACCGCCTCCTCGCTCGGCCGGCTGCTGAAGTCCCGGGGACTGCGGGTCACGATGCAGAAGCTCGACCCGTACCTCAACGTCGACCCCGGCACCATGAACCCGTTCCAGCACGGCGAGGTCTTCGTCACCGACGACGGCGCCGAGACCGACCTCGACATCGGCCACTACGAGCGCTTCCTCGACGAGGACCTCGTGGGGCGCGCCAACGTGACCACCGGCCAGGTGTACTCCGACGTGATCGCGCGCGAGCGTCGCGGCGACTACCTGGGCGACACCGTCCAGGTGATCCCGCACATCACCAACGAGATCAAGGACCGGATGCTCTCGATGGGCGGGCCCGACGTCGACGTCGTCATCCACGAAATCGGCGGCACGGTCGGCGACATCGAGAGCCAGCCGTTCCTGGAGTCGGCGCGCCAGGTGCGCCACGAGATCGGCCGGGGGCACGTGTTCTTCCTGCACGTCTCGCTCGTGCCCTACATCGGCCCGTCCGGTGAGCTGAAGACGAAGCCCACGCAGCACTCGGTCGCCGCGCTGCGCTCGATCGGCATCCAGCCCGACGCGATCGTCTGCCGCTCCGACCGCGAGATCCCCGAGTCGGTCAAGCGCAAGATCTCGTTGATGTGCGACGTCGACACCGAGGCCGTCGTCACCGCCAGCGACGCCGCGTCGATCTACGACATCCCGAAGGTCGTGCACCGTGAGGGCCTCGACGCCTACGTCGTGCGCCGCCTCGACCTGCCGTTCCGCGACGTCGACTGGACCGAGTGGGACGCCCTGCTGCGGCGCGTGCACCAGCCGGCCGACGAGGTCACCATCGCGCTCGTCGGCAAGTACGTCGACCTGCCCGACGCCTACCTCTCCGTGGCCGAGGCCCTGCGCGCCGGCGGCTTCGCGAACGACACCAAGGTCCACCTGCGGTGGGTGCCCTCCGACGAGTGCGGCACCGAGTCGGGGGCAGCGCGCCACCTGGCCGACGTCGACGGCATCTGCGTGCCGGGCGGCTTCGGCATCCGGGGCATCGAGGGCAAGGTCGGCGCCCTGCAGCACGCCCGCACGCGGGGCATCCCGACGCTCGGCCTCTGCCTGGGCCTGCAGTGCATGGTCATCGAGCACGCCCGCCACGTCGCCGGCATCCCGGGCGCGAGCTCGACCGAGTTCGACCCCGACGCGAGCGACCCCGTGATCGCGACGATGGCCGAGCAGCACGCGTTCGTCGAGGGTGCGGGCGACCTGGGCGGCACCATGCGCCTCGGCCTCTACGAGGCCGCGCTGGCCCCGGGCAGCGTCGTCGCCGGCGTGTACGGATCCGACAAGGTCGAGGAGCGGCACCGTCACCGCTACGAGGTGAACAACGGCTACCGCGACCGCCTCGAGGCGGCAGGGCTCGTGTTCAGCGGCACCTCGCCCGACGGGACGCTCGTGGAGTTCGTCGAGCTGCCCGCCGACGTGCACCCGTTCTACGTGGCCACGCAGGCCCACCCGGAGCTGCGCTCGCGGCCGACGCGCCCGCACCCGCTGTTCGCCGGACTGGTCAAGGCTGCGCTCAAGCGTCAGCGCGAGACGCGTCTGCCGGTGGAGGTGCCGGTGCCCGGTGCCGACGTGGTCGAGGGCGCCGACGCGCCGACGTCGTGAGCCCGCACCCCACGCTGCCGGGCGTCCTGGTCGACGAGGTCGCCGACCGGGACGAGTCCTGGCCCGTCGCGTCCCACGAGCAGGTCTTCACCAGCGGCTACCTCGTCGTCGAGGTCGACGCGATCGTCGACCCGCGCGGCGACGAGCACCGACGCGTCGTGGTGCGCCCGCAGGGTGCCGTCGGCGTGCTCGCGCTGGACGAGGACGACCGGGCTACTCCAGCGAGGTGTGCCAGGTCTACCGCGCGACGGGTCTGCGCCCGGTCCCCGAGGACGAGCGCACCGAGCGCCACGCCGAGGAAGCCGACATGGAGCAGTGGTGGGTCCCCTTCGAGTCCGTCGTCGACGCCGTGCTCGACGGGCGGGTCCGCGACGCGACGATGTGCGCCGCGGTGCTCGCCGAGGCGGCCCGCCGCGCCCGCGGCTGAGCCGGCGACCATGAGCGACGCCGGCGACCTCGACCGCGCCGTCCAGGACTACCTGGGCCACCTCGGCGTGGAGCGGGGTCTCGCCGCGAACACGCTCGGCAGCTACCGGCGCGACCTGCGCCGCTACCGCGAGCACCTGCACGGTGCCGGCGTCCACGACGTGGCCGACGTGGCCGAGACCGACGTGCTGGCCTTCCTCGCCGCGCTGCGTACCGGCGACGAGGAGCACGCCCCCCTTGGTGCCTCGAGCGCCGCGCGGGCGGTCGTCGCGGTGCGGGGGTTCCACAAGTTCTGCCTGCGTGAGCAGCTCGTCGCGACCGACGTGACCGCGGCGGTGAAGCCTCCGCGTCCCGCGTCACGGCTGCCGAAGGCGCTGCCGCTCGACGACGTCGAGGCGATCCTCGAGGCGGCCGGTGCGGCGGGCACGAGCCTGGCCAAGCGCGATCGAGCGCTGCTGGAGGTGCTGTACGGCACGGGGGCGCGCATCTCCGAGGCCGTCGGTCTCGACGTCGACGACCTCGACCTGGACGAGGGCACCGCCCTGCTGCGCGGCAAGGGCGGCAAGCAGCGCATCGTGCCGGTGGGCTCGTACGCGGCGGCCGCGCTGGGCGACTACCTGACCGTCGCGCGACCCGGGCTCGTGTCGGCCACCGGACGCGGCGGTGCGGCGCTGTTCCTGAACGCGCGCGGGGGTCGGCTGAGCCGCCAGAGCGCGTGGACGGTGCTGTCGCGCGCCGCGCGCGCAGCCGGCGTCGACGCGGACGTCTCGCCGCACACCCTGCGGCACAGCTTCGCGACCCATCTCCTCGACGGCGGGGCCGACGTCCGCGTCGTGCAGGAGCTGCTCGGGCACGCCTCGGTCACGACGACGCAGATCTACACGCTGGTGACGGTCGACCGGCTGCGCGAGGTGTACGCGACGTCGCACCCTCGCGCCGTCGACTGAGCAGGAGCGCCGGGAGAGCGGCCCCGACCGGCGGGCCAGGCGCGCGGGGACGCCCGTCGAGCGCGGTACAGTGGCCCGACGATCGCCGGGCGGCGACCGGCCGCGGCGTAAGGAGACTGATGAGCGACGAACTCGGACCCACCGGACGCCCCGCGCCCGACTTCCCCGAGCCGTCACCGCGCCAGGGCGGCCGGCCCGCGCAGATCATCGCGATGTGCAACCAGAAGGGTGGCGTCGGCAAGACGACGACCACCATCAACCTGGGTGCGGCGCTGGTCGAGGCCGGACGTCGTGTGCTGCTGCTCGACTTCGACCCCCAGGGCTCGCTGACGGTCGGGCTGGGCTTCAACGCCCACGACCTTGAGCAGTCCATCTACCACGTGCTGATGGACCGCGAGCTGACGCTCAAGGACATCGTCCTCGAGACGTCGGTGCCGGGCCTCGACCTCGTGCCCGCCAACATCGACCTCTCCGCCGCCGAGATGCGCCTCGTGACCGAGGTCGGTCGCGAGCAGGTGCTCGCCCGCGCGCTGCACCCCGTGCTGCACGACTACGACGTCGTGCTCATCGACTGCCAGCCGTCGCTGGGCCTGCTCACCGTGAACGCCCTGACGGCGGCCGACGGCGTGATCATCCCGTTGGAGTGCGAGTACTTCGCGCTGCGCGGCGTGGCGCTGCTCAAGGAGACGATCGAGAAGGTCCGCGACCGCACCAACTTCGACCTGCGCATCATCGGCCTGCTCGGCACGATGTACGACGGTCGCACGCTGCACGGCCGCGAGGTGCTGCAGACGCTGGTGCAGGGATGGGGCGACCTCGTCTTCCACACCGTCATCCGACGCACCGTCAAGTTCTCCGACGCGACGGTCGCCGGCGTGCCGATCACCGAGTACGCCGCCAGCTCACCGGGTGCCGACGCCTACCGCCAGCTCGCCCGGGAGGTGCTGCACCGATGCCCCGACGCGTGAGCATGCCAGGGGCGGACGAGCTGTTCCGCCCCACGGCGCCCTCCGCCCGCTCGCGTCGTCCCGCACCCGACCCGAGCGTGGAGCCGACCCAGGCCGAGCAGGAGCGCACGGAGTCCGCTGCTCCCGCAGCACCGCGCGACAGCGGACGCATCAAGCACGACGAGAAGATGACGGTCTACGTGACGAGCGAGGAGCTGCTCGCGATCGAGCAGGCCCGGCTCCAGCTGCGCAGCAGCGTGCGGCGCAACGTCGACCGCGGCCGCCTCGTGCGGGCCGCGATCGCCCTGGCGCTGGAGGACCTCGAGACCCGCGGCGACGACAGCGACCTCGCCCGGCGGCTCGGCTCGGCATGAGCCTGTCGGCCGACACCGCGCAGGCCCCGGAGGCGGACGGCTTCCGCGTCGACGTCGGGGTCTTCGACGGGCCCTTCGACCTCCTGCTGTCGCTCATCTCCAAGCACCAGCTCGACATCACCGAGGTCGCGCTGTCGACCGTGACGACGGAGTTCATCGCCTACGTCCGCGAGCTCGGCGGCGACCTGGAGCAGACGACGCAGTTCCTCGTCGTCGCCGCCACGCTGCTCGACCTCAAGACGGCGCGGCTGCTGCCGCAGGCCGACGTCGAGGACGAGGAGGACCTCGCCCTGCTGGAGGCGCGCGACCTGCTGTTCGCCCGGCTCATGCAGTACCGCGCCTTCAAGCAAGTGGCGAGCTTGCTCGCCGACCGGCTGGCGACCGAGGGCAAGCGCTACCCCCGTCAGGTCGGGCTCGAGCCGCGGTTCGCCGCGCTGCTGCCCGAGGTGGTCTTCTCGATCGGGCCCGACGAGCTCGCGGCGCTCGCCGCGCGGGCCCTGCAGCCGAGGCCCGAGCCCGTGCTGTCGCTGGCCCACCTGCACGCCCCGACTGTGAGCGTGCGGGAGCAGGCGCACCTCGTCGTCGACCGGCTGCGCCGCGAGCGCACCACCACCTTCCGCGCGCTGACCGCCGACGCGGACCTCATGACGACCGTGGCGCGCTTCCTCGCCCTGCTCGAGCTGTTCCGGGAGGGCGTCGTCGGCTTCGACCAGGCCAGCCCGCTCGGCGACCTGCACCTGCATGTCAAAGGTCAGTTGTTCGGTGGCACGCCCCGCACTCAGATGCAGATGCGCCCGCACGGCCCAGAGGAAGTTTTCAGCCTTTGCAAAGAAATCGAATTCTTCGGGGCGGAACAGGCCGAGGGGCACCAATTCGGCCACGTCCTGCACCTTGTAG